>JAHJUC010000536.1 GCA_018829385.1 Alphaproteobacteria bacterium | reverse complement strand
TGGAGTGCTCGAACAGTTGCGCCGCGCGACCGGGGTCGATGACATCGACGTGCGCACCGACGAGGAAACCGGCGACACCTCGCTCGGGGTCGGCAAGTATCTCAACGACCGCACCTATCTCGGCATCGAGAGCGGATCGTCGGCGGGCTCGGGGAAGGCCCGGATCGATCTCGACATCGGCAAGGGGATCAAGCTGCGCGGCGAGGCCAGTTCCGGCGGCGAAACCAAGGGCGGGATTTTCTTCGAGCGCGAATACTAGGGCGCAAGGTGGCGGGCCGGCGTCCGCCATAGCGCGACCGGGACCAAGGGATGACAAGGCCAGGGGCGAGCGCTAAGCTGGCCTGTCTGCATCAGCGTCTCAGGAAAACCAGCCTATGAAACATCCCCGTATTGGCCTGGCGCTGGGCAGTGGCGCTGCGCGTGGATGGTCGCATATCGGCGTCATCGACGCCCTCGCAGACGCCGGCATCGAGCCTGACATCGTGTGTGGAACGTCGATCGGCTCGCTGGTGGGCGCGGCTTATGTCGCGGGGGAGTTGCCCGCGCTGCGAGACTGGGCGATGGCTGCGACCTGGCGCGAGATCGTCGGACTGATGGATGTCCGGCTATCGGGTGGCGGGGTGATGGACGGCAGACAGATCGTCACATTTCTCAAGGGGCTCGGCATCGCCGAGCCGATCGAGAGCCACGCCAAGAAATACGCGGCGGTTGCCACGGACCTGGTCACCGGTCGCGAGATCTGGCTGCAGTCAGGACCGATCCACGAGGCGGTGCGGGCCTCGGTCGCCTTGCCGGGTATTCTTAGTCCGGCCAGGATCGACGGGCGGTGGCTGGTCGACGGCGGCCTGACCAATCCGGTGCCGGTCTCGGTGTGCCGTGCGCTGGGGGCGGATGTGATCATCGCGGTCAACCTGAACGGCGATCTCGTGGGGCGGCGTTTCGAAACCCAAGCGGAGGGGGCTGCCGAATTGCTTCAAACGCCGGTTCCGAATGAATCGATCGATGCGATGCTGCGGCACCTGCCGCAGCCGCTCCGTCAGCCGGCGGAACAGATGATCCCGCGGCTTCTCCAGAAAGGGCCGTCGACGCCGGGATATTTCGACGTGATTTCCAACTCGATCAACATCATGCAGGACCAGATCACCCGCACCCGTCTCGCAGGTGAGCCGCCGCACGTGATGCTCATACCGCGGCTCCGCGACATTGGCCTGATGGAATTCAACCGTGGCCGCGAAACAATCGCCGAAGGCCGCGCCTGTGTCGAGAACGCGCTGCCGATGTTGCAGCGGTACCTGTAGAGGCCGGATCTCACCGCAAGTTGACCCTTTGTGATGCTGGGCCAATCGGTTTGGCGATTGAAAATCGGGTCATAGTGGCCCATCTCTCTTTCTGACAGTACGCGCCTTCAGGAAAGGATCCGGTATGACCAGAGCGTTCAAGAAAACCGATGAAGCCATTGCCCGGCTGACGCCTGAACAATTCAGGGTCACCCAGCAGAACGGAACCGAGCGGCCTTTCACCGGCGAATACAATGACAACAAGGCGGTTGGCATCTATGTCGATATCGTCTCGGGCGAGCCGCTGTTTGCCTCGTCCGACAAGTTCGAAAGCGGCTGCGGCTGGCCGAGCTTCACCAAGCCGATCGAGCCTGCCCACGTGACGGAGTTGCGCGACGTGTCGCACGGCATGGTCCGGACAGAGGTGCGCTCAAAGCATGGCGACAGCCATCTCGGGCACGTGTTCCCCGATGGCCCCAGGGACCGGGGCGGCTTGCGCTACTGCATCAATTCCGCATCCTTGCGGTTCGTGCCAAAAGCCGACATGGTGGCCGAGGGCTATGGCGATTATCTTGACCAGGTGGAGGATATCTAGATGAGCGAACGTGCAGTTCTTGCCGGCGGATGCTTCTGGGGCATGCAGGATCTCATCCGCAAGATGCCCGGCGTGGAGAAGACCCGCGTCGGCTATACCGGCGGCGATGTGAAGAACGCCACCTACCGCGACCACGGCACCCATGCTGAAGGGATCGAGATCATCTTCGATCCGAACCGGATCAGCTACCGCAGGCTGCTGGAGTTCTTCTTCCAGATCCACGATCCAACCACGCCGAACCGGCAGGGCAATGACCGCGGCATGGCCTACCGCTCGGCGATCTATTACGTAAACGACCAGCAGCGGCAGACCGCGCTCGACACTATCGCCGATGTTGACGCGTCGGGGCTCTGGCCCGGCAAGGTGGTGACGGAGGTCGAGCCGGTGGGAGATTTCTGGGAAGCTGAGCCCGAGCACCAGGATTACCTCGAGCGGATTCCGCATGGCTACACCTGCCATTTCGCGCGGCCCGACTGGGTGCTGCCGAAGCGGGACGCCGCCGAATAGCGGCAATCGGACCACAATGGAAAGAGCAGTGACCGGCATCAGCCGGTCGCTTGCGTTTTCCGGAAACGAACAAGCAGAAGGACTTCGCCATGAGCATCGCCGGCTTTCAGTTCGACAATTCCTACGCCCGCGAGCTCGAGGGGTTTTACGTGCCCTGGAAGGGTGCGGAAGTGCCGGCGCCGCGGATGATCCGCTTCAACCGGGCGCTGGCCGAAGAACTGGGCCTGGACGGCGCGGCGCTCGACGGCGATGCCGGGGCCGCCATCTTCGCCGGCCACCAGGCGCCGGAAGGGGCGGAGCCGCTGGCCATGGCCTATGCCGGGCATCAGTTCGGCGGGTTTTCGCCGCAGCTGGGCGACGGCCGGGCGCTGCTTCTGGGCGAGGTGATCGACACAAACGGCAAGCGCCGGGACATCCATCTCAAGGGATCGGGCCGGACGCCGTTTTCGCGCGGCGGCGACGGCAAGGCGGTGCTCGGGCCGGTCTTGCGCGAATACATCATCGGCGAGGCCATGCATGCGCTCGGCGTGCCGACGACGCGGGCGCTGGCGGCGGTTGCGACCGGCGAGGAGATCATGCGGCAGGACGGCCCCGCGCCCGGCGCGGTGCTGGCGCGGGTGGCGTCGAGCCATCTGCGGGTCGGCACGTTCCAGTTCTTCGCCGCGCGCGGCGAAACCGGGCGGCTGAGGCAGCTGGCCGATTATGCAATCGCCCGGCACTATCCGGAGCTCGCCGGCCAGCCGGACCGGTATCTCGGGCTGCTCAAGGCCGTGCGCGACCGGCAGGCGGCGCTGATCGCGCAATGGATGAACCTCGGCTTCGTGCACGGGGTGATGAACACCGACAACATGACGATTTCCGGCGAGACCATCGATTACGGGCCTTGCGCCTTCATCGACGGCTACGACCCGGCGATGGTGTTCAGCTCGATCGATAGCCACGGCCGCTACGCCTATGGCAACCAGCCGAAGATCGCGCAGTGGAACCTGGCGCGGCTCGCGGAAACGCTGCTGGACCTGATCAACCCCGATGACAGCGACGACGCGGTGCGCCAGGCCGGCGAGATCATCAACGGCTTTCCGCTCGCCTATGAGCGGGCCTGGCTTTCGGGCATGCGGGCGAAGCTGGGGCTCACGCGCGAAGAGCCGGACGACATGGAGTTTGCCGTCGGGCTGCTTGCGGTGCTGGAAACGCAAGGCGCGGATTTCACCCGCGTCTTCCGCAGCCTTTCGCAGACCGCCGCCGGGGATGTGGCGCCGGTCCGCGCCTTGCTTGCCAATCCCGCCGGCTTCGATCTCTGGTTGCCGCTGTGGCAGGCGCGGCTGGCGCGCGAGGAGGGGCCGGCGAAAGAGCGGGCTGCTGCCATGAACAGGGTCAACCCGGTCTATATCCCGCGCAACCACATGGTCGAAGCGGCGCTCGATTCGGCGACCAAGGGCGACCTGGTACCGTTCGTGCGGCTGGTCGAGGTGCTGGCCGATCCGTTCACCGAGCGCAAGGGCCTCGAGGTCTTCGCGCTGGGCGCGCCGTCGGATTTCGGGCCCTACACCACCTATTGCGGCAC
>JAHJUC010000535.1 GCA_018829385.1 Alphaproteobacteria bacterium | reverse complement strand
TTCGACGCAAGCGGACGCCGCAGCGAAGTCTGAGAAGGCTCCCGTCCTCCGCAAATGATCAAGATGCGGTCGTGTCCGGTTGTTGAACCACTCCCTGTTTTATGACAACGATTTGCCGGACGGAGGAGGTTTGGCGCATTGGGCGCCGGGTCCGCACTGCCGTGAATTCACGCTCGCCAAGGCATATCCCGCATGGACAATCCCGACTTCATCATCATCGGCGCCGGTTCGTCCGGTTGCGTCATGGCCGAACGCCTTTCCGCGTCGGGCCGCCACAAGGTCCTGGTGCTGGAGGCCGGCGGCGACGACCGGCGCTTTTTCGTGCAGATGCCTCTCGGCTATGGCAAGACCTTCTTCGATCCGAAGGTCAACTGGATGTACCGCGCCGAACCCGATCCCGGGCTCGCGGGAAACGTCGATCATTGGCCGCGCGGCCGGGTGCTGGGCGGGTCCTCCTCCATCAACGCCATGGTCTGGGTGCGCGGCCACCGCACCGATTTTGATGACTGGCGCGATGCCGGCAATCCGGGCTGGGGCGCCGACGAGATGTTCTCGGCCTTCCGCGATGTCGAATGCGCGGTCGTCGGAGACGAGGCCATCCGCGGGCGCAAGGGGCCGCTCAACCTGTTTGTCCCCGGCAAGACAACCCATCATCTGACGAAGAAATGGTTCGAATCCGCCCAGGCCCTCGGCCTGCCGCTCAATCCGGATTTCAACGGCGAGAGCCAGGATGGCGTCGGCCTTTTCGAGTTCACCATTCACGGCGGCCGCCGGCTGTCGGCGGCGCGGGCCTTCCTGCGCCCGGCCATGAAGCGGCCCAATCTCAGGGTGGTCACCGGTGCGCAGGTGACAGGCCTGAACTTCGACGGCGCGCGCGTAACCGGCGTCACCTACACGCGCCACGGCAGGCAGGTCACGGTCGGCGCCGGGCGCGAGGTGATCCTCAGCGGCGGCTCGGTCAACTCGCCGCAACTGCTGCAGCTTTCGGGCATCGGTCCCGCGGATCATCTGAAGGGTCTCGGCATCGATGTCCGCATCGACAACCCAAATGTCGGGCGCAATCTCGAGGACCATATCGGCATCAACTATACCTACCGGGCCAATTGCCCGACCATCAACCAGCAGCTCGGTCCCTGGTGGGGCAAGCTCAATGCGGGCTTGCAATACCTGTTGTTCCGCGACGGTCCGCTGTCGGTCAGCCTTAACCAGGCCGGCGGCTTCATCCGCACCTCGCCCGATCATGCGCGGCCCAATATCCAGCTCTATTTCCAGGCGTTCTCGACGGTCATCCCGCGGCCGGGCGAACGGCCGATCCTCAGCCCCGATCCCTGGCCGGGCTTCTCCATCGGCTGGTCCAACTGCCGCCCGAAGAGCAGGGGCGAGATCATGATCCGCTCGTCCGATCCCGCCGAGGCGCCGCGCATCACACCCAATGCGCTGTCGCATGAAGACGACATCGCCGAAATGCTGGCGACCGGCAAGCTGGTCCGCGCCATGGCCGCCGCCCAGCCGCTCGCCGATTGCATCGAGGCGGAACTGCTTCCCGGGCCGGATATCACCAGTGACGAGGCGATCATCGACGATTGCCGCCGCCGCTCCGGCACGGTCTATCATCCGGTCGCCACCTGCCGCATGGGCCCGGACCCGGCGACATCGGTTGTCGACGGGCGGCTCCGCGTTCACGGGCTTCAGGGCTTGCGGGTGGTCGACTGCTCGATCTTCCCCAACATCGTCACCGGCAACACCAATGCCGCCGCCATAGCCACCGCCTGGCGCGCCTCGAAGCTGGTGCTTCAGGACGCTGGCTGAGCCTTGCCGTCGCGCCAGTCCGCCAGCGCCGCGATGATGTCGGCCGTCACCGTCGCGGCGATCACCTCGGGGCGCTTGTCGGGGATCTTGCGTCCGATCGGGCAGATGAGCTTCGAAAGCTGCGCCCTGTCGCCACCCTCGCGGATGAACTGATGCTCGAAGGTAGCCCGCTTGGTGTCCGAGCCGATCATGCCGATCTGGGCCAGGTCATCGCGCTTCAGCGCCGCCGAGACGATCAGAAAATCCAGCGCGTGGTCATGGGTCAGCACGATGACCGCGCCACCCGGCGCGATACCCGCCACCAGGCTTTCGGGCAGGGCGGTCAGATGCCGTTCCGCACCCTCCGGAGTGAGATCCAGTTCGTCCGCCCGCGTCTCCGCCACATGAACCTTGACCGGCAACAGCAGCAGCGCGTTGGCCAGCGCCCTGCCGACATGGCCGCCGCCAAACAGCCATACTTCCGGATCTTTCGCATCCTCTGCCGTGGCCATGGCGTCGATCTCGCCAAACCGGGCAGGGGGGATCACTTCGAACGACAGCGTCACATGCCCGCCGCAGCATTGCCCGATAGCCGGTCCCAGCGGCAGCGCCATTGGCGCTGCGGTAGCTCCGGCCAGCACGTCGCGTGCCCGTTCGATGGCCTCGAGCTCCAGCCGTCCGCCGCCGATAGTGCCGAAGCAGCCGTCGCCGGAAACCAGCATCCACGCATCCGTGTTGCGCGGCGTCGATCCCTTGGCCTCGATCACACGAACCAGCACATAGCCGTGTTCGGCGAAGGCAGATGCAAATTCCCGATAGGCCTCAAGCCGCGCCATCAGGCGTCCGCCCCGTCCTCTCCGGACATCCCGGCATCCGCCACGAGCGCCTTCAGCCGCTCCACGGCCATAAGCACCCGCTCCGGCGTTGCCGGTGCGTCGAGTTTTGGCGAAACCTGGTAGTCGGCGATCGAGGCAACCGCCATGCCGAGCGCTTCCAGCACCGAGATCGGCAGCATGAACGGCGGTTCGCCGACAGCCTTCGAGCGCCGGATCGTCGGCTCTCGGTTCTCCGCCCAGTCGGCCAGCTTGACGTTGAAGATCTTCGGCCGGTCCGAGGCGAGCGGGATCTTGTAGGTCGACGGCGCATGGGTGCGAAGCCGGCCCTTGTCGTCCCACCACAATTCTTCCGTGGTCAGCCAGCCCATGCCCTGCACGAAGGCGCCTTCGATCTGGCCGATATCGAGCGCGGGATTGAGCGAGCGCCCGGTATCGTGCAGCACGTCGACCCGGTCGACCTGGTATTCGCCGGTCAGCGTGTCGATCGACACTTCCGAGACCGCCGCGCCATAGGCGAAATAGTAGAACGGCCGGCCCTGGCCCTTGGCCCGATCCCAGTGAATGTCCGGTGTCTTGTAAAAGCCCGCCGCCGAGAGCTGGATCCGCGCCTGGTAGGCAATCTTGATGAAGTCGCCGAACGTCATCAGCTCGTTGCCGATGCGCACATGGTTGGGAATGAACTCCACCTGTTCGGCCGGAACGCTGAATTTTTCGGACGCAAACGCCACCAGCCGGGTCTTGATCTGTTGCGCCGCATTGGCCGCCGCCATGCCGTTGAGGTCGGTGCCCGACGAGGCGGCCGTCGCCGAAGTGTTGGGCACCTTGCCGGTGGTGGTGGCGGTGATGCGGATGGTGTCGAGATCGACCTGGAATTCTTCCGCCAGCACCTGCGCCACCTTGGTGTTGAGCCCCTGGCCCATCTCGGTGCCGCCGTGGTTCAAATGGATCGATCCGTCCTGGTAGACATGCACCAGCGCGCCGGCCTGGTTGTACCAGGTGGCGGTGAACGAGATCCCGAACTTCACCGGCGTCAGCGCGATGCCCCGGCGGATGACCGGGCTGTTCTCGTTGAAATCGATGATCTCTGCCCGGCGTGCCTGATAGTCCGATGATATCTCCAGATCCTCGACGATCCGTTCGATGATGTTGTCGCTCACGGTCTGGTGGTATGGCGTCACGTTGCGGCCTTCGCCGCCGTAGAAATTGGCCTTGCGGATCTCCAGCGGATCGCGCCCGAGCGCATAGGCGACCTCCTCGATCATCCGCTCGCCGCCAAGCATGCCCTGCGGTCCGCCGAAGCCGCGGAAGGCGGTGTTGGAGACCGTGTTGGTCATCATCGGTTTCGAGACCAGCCGTACATCCTGGTAGAAATAGCAGTTGTCGGCATGAAACAGCGCCCGGTCGGTGACCGGCCCCGAAAGGTCGGAGGAAAAGCCGCAGCGCGCCGCAAACGTAGCATCGACGGCATGGATGACGCCGCTCTCGTCGTAGCCGACATCGTAGTCGACGACGAAATCGTGCCGTTTGCCGGTGATGATCATGTCGTCGTCGCGGTCCGGCCGGATCTTCACCGGACGGTTCAGCTTCTTGGCCGCGATCGCCGCGATGGCGGCGAACTGGTTCGACTGCGTCTCCTTGCCGCCAAAGCCGCCGCCCATGCGCCGCACCTGCACCGTCACAGCGTTCGACACCGTGCCGAGCGCATGCGCCACCATGTGCTGCACTTCGCTCGGGTGCTGCGTCGAGGACCAGACGGTGACCTCGTCGTCCTCGCCGGGAATGGCGAATGCGATATGGCCTTCCAGATAGAAATGGTCCTGCCCGCCGATCCGCATCTCGCCCTTGAGCCTGAGCGGCGCTGCGGCAAGCCCGGCCTCGATATCGCCGCGCTCAAGCTTCAGCGGGTCGGTGACCAGCGGATAATCGGCATCCATCGCCGCGCGCACGTCGGTGACA
>JAHJUC010000534.1 GCA_018829385.1 Alphaproteobacteria bacterium | reverse complement strand
ACCGCGAACACCATGAAGAAGCCGGGAACGGCGGAGAAGAACAGGCTGGCGGTCAGGACGCCACCCATGAAGCTGGCGTTGGTCATCAGGGTCACCGGCAGCAGTTGCGGCGCGCCGGCATCCGCCTGGCGATGCTGCCAGCGGACGAAGAGCCAACCCGCGGGAATTGCGGCGACAGACAATGCAAAGATCCAGGCCGGCCAGCCGAGTTCACGCCCCTCGATCAGCGGGAAGACGATCAGCAGCAGGGTCAGCGCCGCCAGCGCGATGCCGCCGAGATCGATTCCGACATCCCGGTTGCCTTCCATGGCGGGAATGAACTTCAGGCCCGCGACAATGGCAAAGAGGCCGACCGGGATATTGACCAGAAAGATCGGTCTCCAGGTCAGCCCGAAGATATCGGCATTGATCAGCAGCCCTCCGATCAACGGCCCGGAAACAGCTGCCAGACCGGCGGTGACGCCGAACAGCGCAAAGGCGATGCCGCGCTCCTTGGGCGGAAAGATCACCTGTGCGATGGCCAGCGTCTGCGGCGTCATCATCGCTCCGCCGATGCCCTGCAAGACGCGGGCGGCAATCAGGGTGTCTATTCCGGGCGCCAGTCCGCACAGGGTGGAGGCGATGGTGAAGGCGCCGACACCCAGCAGGAAGATCCTGCGGCGGCCAAGCATGTCGCCCAGACGCCCGAACGGTAGAAGGCCGACGGCGAAGGCCATGATATAGGCGGCGACCACCCATTCGATCTCGGCACTGGTGGCCCCAAGACCGGATTGCAGGCTGGGCAAGGCCACGTTGACGATGGTGACGTCGATCAGGTTCATGAAGCCGGCAATGAGCAGGACCGCCATGGCTATCCAGCGCCGTTCATGATGCTCATGACGGCTCCCGTCAGTCTTGGTTTCCATGCTCATGAGGGTTGTTGCTCCGACTCAGGTGAGCAAGACGTAGGGCCGAACACGGAAAAAGGGAAGGCGTCCGGGCACGTCATTCCTCCCGAACCGGCAAGGTCAGGGACAATGATGCTCCCGTCCGGAAGACCATGCGGACGATCATCGAGCAAGCACGACCGATCGCCTGATCACGGCCCGCACGCTGCAGCGCACCGGTACTATCGACGCATAAGAAGGGGCAGCGGGAACCAAGGCGCTTTTGCGGCGTTGGCATGGCATGAGAAAGATCGCCATCATATCCGCATCTGTCCTCGCTCTGGGCGCGGCTTCGATCGCCGCCGACGCGGGCGGCATGCTTCCAGACGCAACGAGCTTGGCATCGATGACCGCGGCAAGCCCCGCTGCCGCAGCCGAAACCGGCAAACGCGGCGGCGTGATCGCGACACCTGCGATTGAACGGAGAATCCGATTGGTCTCTTCGGGCATTGCTCCCGTCGATTCCTGCGACGCCGCCTACTGGCCATATTACCCGTCCGACTGCCTGAACCGCATCGAAACGACGGGGCTGTGATCGCGGGCAGGACGCCCTCCCCGCGGTCGTCACATCAAGTCCACCAAGGCTGGCAATCATGGACGGCGCCAAGCGCGTGCTCCAACCCGACATCTGACCGACAGCAGTTGTCAGAGGGGCCGAATGCTGGTTGTTATGCGCCATGGCCTTCACGCTTCGCCAATTGCAGTATTTTGTCGCCGTCGCCGCCCAGGGCACCGTCTCGGGGGCGGCGCAGAACCTGTCGATCTCGCAGTCGGCCGTGACCGAGGCGATCAAGGAGCTCGAAGGCGATCTCGGGGTAGAGCTGTTCGACCGCCATTCGCGCGGCCTGACCATTACCCACAAGGGACACCAGTTCCTGCGCCACGCGACCAAGATCCTGTCTGACGTCTCGGACGCGAGGCGAACCTTTTCAGACGACAAGGAAAGCATGACAGGCACACTCAATCTGGGGGTGACCTCGCTGGTCGCCGGCTATGTGCTGTCGGATCTGCTGGCGCGGTACCGCCGAGCATTTCCCGGAGTCACCGTCTCGGCAATCGAGGACAATGGCGATTATCTTGAACACCTGCTGATCGGCGGCGAACTCGACGTGGCGGTGATCGTGATCTCCAACCTGCGCAACCGCATGGCGCTGCAGACCGAAATCCTCGAGGTTTCGCCCTACCGGCTGTGGCTGCCGCTCGGCCATCGCCTGGCATCGGCGGACAGCATCAATGTCGCCGACGTGGCCGAAGAGCCGGTGATCATGCTGACGATCGACGAAATCGAGGAAAGCACGGCCAAGCTGCTCAATGCCATCGGCTCTCGCCCGAAGATCGCCTTCCGGACCCGCTCTGTCGAAGCGGTGCGCAGTCTTGTCGCCACCGGCGCGGGCGTGGCCCTGCTGCCGGATCTTGTCTACCGGCCCTGGTCGCTGGAAGGCGACCGGATCGAAAGCCGCGACGTGTCGGGAAGCCTGCCGATGGTGCAGGTCGGCGTTGCCTGGCGGCGCGGCAGCCAGATGACCCAGGCCGCGCGGGATTTCATCGACCTGTCGCAGGCACAACGAGCCATCCGGCAACGCTGAGCAGACGATCAGACCGGCAGAAGGCCTGATGTGATGGCGCGGGCGAGCGCCTGCTCGCGGGTCTGGGCGCCAAGCCTGTTTCGGGCGTTGCGAAGATGCAGCTCCACGGTGATCGGCCTGATGCCCATCCGGTCCGCAATCTCCTTGGTGCGCAACCCGGCCGCCAGCCATTGCAGGCATTCGGTCTCGCGGGGAGACAGAACGGGCGCGGCCACCTCGGCGGAACTGTCCGACTGCGCCAGTTTTTCGTGGCTCAGATGCGCGGCAAGCCGGAGAATGTCGCCGTGCCGGGCCAGGATTTTCTCAAGCTGCTGGCGCGGCATGGTGGATCCCAGGTTCCAGCCGGCCGCACCCATCGATCCCTTCACCCGGATCATGCAGCTCATGCCCGAGCGAAATCCGGTCTCCGCCGCTTCACGGATGAAGCCGCGTTCACGCGCGTCGAGGTAGGAATGCTCCTCAAGATAATCGATCCCGGTGCCAACCGGCGCCAGGGAAGCCGCACAATAGCGGATGAACGGATCGATGCGGGCATGATTGCGCTCGGTGTAGTGCGCCATCCAGGCAGCCGGCATCGTCGTCATCACCCGTTCGCGCACCGGACCCACATCGAGATAGATGATCCGGTCGAGACCGCAGGAGTCGAAAAAGCCGGAGGCACTATCCCAAACCGCCGACGGGCGGTTGGCGCTGTGGATCGATGTCAGCAGGTCTTCCACGGCGTTGGCCCGCATCCGATGCTCCTGTTGCTGCACGCCGCCAACCGGACGGACCTAAGGATATCCATATATTGCCAAGCGGGCAAAGCTTGGCAACCATCCGCGCCTCAATAAGGACCGGATTAGTTCATGTTTCTCAATCAATTGTTTCGACACGGCCTGGGACTGACGGCTGCGGTTACACTGATGCTCAATCAGCCGGCGATGGCCGCAGATGATGGAGGCGCGACCATCCTGGTCTTCGACGGGTCGGGATCGATGTGGGCGGAACTCGAGGGCCGGACCCGCATCGAGGTTGCCCGGGAGGTGCTTTCGGACTATCTGGCGGGTCGCGACATGAGCCGTCCGCTCGGGGTGATCGCCTACGGTCACCGGCGGCGCGGTGACTGT
>JAHJUC010000533.1 GCA_018829385.1 Alphaproteobacteria bacterium | reverse complement strand
TACACGCAATTTGCACCGGGCTCCGTCTGGAACACCATGCCGGCCCATGTGCATGACCGGCGCATGGAAGCCTATCTTTATTTCGACATGGGGCCGGAGCAGCGCGTGTTCCATATCATGGGCCAGCCCGATGAAACCCGCCATATCGTGATTGCCAACGAGGACGCGGTGATTTCGCCGCCCTGGTCGATCCATTGCGGCGCGGGCACCGGCGCCTACACTTTCTGCTGGGCCATGGCCGGCGACAATGTCGATTTCACCGACATGGACATGGTGGCGATGGGAGATCTTCGGTGAACCCATTTTCACTGGCTGGCAAGACGGCGCTGGTGACCGGCGCCAACACCGGCATCGGCCAGGCCATCGCGCTGGCGATGGGCCGGGCGGGGGCGAGCGTCATCTGTGCGGGACGCCAATCCTGCGCCGAGACCGTGAGCCAGATTGCAGAAGCCCGCGAGATCATACTCGACTTGTCCGATCCGATGGCCGCGCGCGACGTGTTCGCGAATGATCAAATCGATATCCTGGTCAACAACGCAGGGACCATCCGCCGCAATGCGGCCGTCGATTTCAGCGAAAGTGACTGGGACGATGTGCTGGACGTGAACCTGAAGGCGGTGTTCTTCACCTGCCAGGCGTTCGGGCGCGCGGTGTTCGACCGCAAGGGGACTGGCTCGATCGTCAACATTGCCTCGCTGCTGTCGCTGCAGGGCGGCATCCGGGTTGCCTCCTACACGGCTTCCAAGCACGGCGTTGCGGGGATCACGAAACTGCTCGCCAATGAATGGGCGGCCAAGGGCATCAATGTGAATGCGATTGCGCCAGGTTATATCGCCACCAACAACACCGAAGCGCTGATCAGGGACGAGGCGCGCAACAGGGCGATCATCGAGCGGATTCCGGCCGGGCGCTGGGGCGAGCCCGACGATATCGGCGAGACGGCGGTGTTCCTGGCCTCGCCGGCGGCGAAATACATTCATGGCGCCATCCTCAATGTGGACGGAGGCTGGCTTGCGCGCTGATGAGCAAAGACTGCGCCGCTCGGATGCTGCGAGACCGGGGCCGGGGATCGTGCATCTCGGACTTGGCGCCTTCTTCCGGGCCTTCGGGGCGATCTATGTGGAGGACGCGGTCAGGGTGTCCGGCGGCGACTGGGGCATCATCGGCGTCAGCCTGCAAAGCCCGTCGGTAAGGGACAGGCTTGCGCCGCAGGACTTTGTCTATACCTGCGTGACGCAGGATGCCGACGGGGGTGAAACCTTCCGCAAGGTCGAGATCGTCCAGGACGTTCTCGTGGCTCCGGAAAACCCGGAAGCGGTTCTCGCCTGGATGGCCAATCCGGCGATCTGCATCGTGACGCTGACGGTGACGGAAAAGGGCTACTGCCATGATCCGGCAACCGGGAGGCTGAACCTCGAGCATCCCGACATCGTGCACGATCTGGACAACCCGCTGCCCCGATCGGCTCCCGGCTTCCTGGTTCGTGCGCTGCAAAGGCGGCGCGATGCGGGGCTACCGCCTTTCACCGTGCTGACCTGCGACAATCTTCCGGAAAACGGCAGGCTGGTCCGCCGTGCCGTGCTGGATCTCGCCGGCAGGATCGATCCGTCGCTTGCCGACTGGATCGCGACCGAGGGCCGGTTTCCGGCGACGATGGTCGACCGGATCACGCCGGCGACGAAGCCCGAGGATATCGAGCGGCTGGCGCAGAAGACCGGCTACCGCGATGAAGCGCCGGTGATGTGCGAGCCGTTCCGGCAATGGGTCGTCGAGGATGATTTCGTCGAGGCCTATGGCACTGACGCCCGCCCGGATCTCGCCGCCGCCGGCGCCGAGATGGTTCAGGATGTGACGCCCTACGAAAACATGAAGCTCAGGATGCTCAACGGAACGCATTCCTCGCTCGCCTATCTCGGTTACCTGGCCGGCCACGAAACCATCGCCGAGACCGTGGCGGACCCGGTTTTCGCCGGCTTCGTCAAGCGGCTGTGGCGGCAGGAGATCATGCCCTCCTTCGCGCCGCCGGAAGGGGTCGATCTGGAGGCCTATGCCGACGCGCTGTTCAGGCGTTACTCCAATCCCGCGATCCGCCACCGCACCTGGCAGATCGCCATGGACGGCAGCCAGAAACTGCCGCAGCGCATTCTGGGGACGATCAGCGACAATCTCGATGCGGGCAGACCCTGTCCGGGGCTGATGCTGGCTGTCGCGGGCTGGATGCGCTACGTCGGCGGGATCGACGAGAAGGGCCAGCCGATCGAGGTCAAGGACCCGCTGGCGGCACAGTTGCGGGCGCTCTCGGAAGCGGCACAGACGGCAGACCTGAAGGTCGCTTCCTTGCTCGGTGTTCGCGATATCTTCAGTTCCCGGCTGGCTGCCGAGCTGGCTCAACCGGTCAGCCGCGCCTATGAATTCCTGTCCGTGCATGGGGCGCGGAAAGCAGTTGGGGACATCAAGTGAAGGAAAGTTGGCGCTGGTACGGTCCACTCGACAGGATCTCGCTCGGTGAAATCGCGCAAACCGGCGCAAGCGGCATCGTCACGGCCCTGCACGAGGTTCCCTATGGCGAGGTCTGGAGCCGCGAGACAATCGCCCGGCGGAAGGCAGAGATCGAGGCCGCAGGGTTTGACTGGGTGGTGGTCGAGAGCCTGCCGATCCACGAAAGGATCAAGCGCGGCGAGGGCGACCTGTCCGCGCTGTTTGCCAATTACCGGCAGTCGATGGCCAATCTGGCGGCAGAAGGCCTTTTCACGATCTGCTACAATTTCATGCCGCTGCTCGACTGGACCCGCACCGATCTGGCCGCGCCTGTCGACCGGGGCGGCACATGCCTGCGTTTCTCGGCGCCAAAAATGGCGGCGCTGGAACTCTTCATGCTTGGCCGCGGCGAGGCGCGGCAGGATTACCTGCCGGAGGTCGTGGCGCAGGCCGAGAGCTGGTTCCAGGCCTCCTCCGATGATGAGCGCGCAGTGCTGATGAACTCGGTGATGGCCGGTCTGCCGGGCGCCTATGACCGCTACGACGCTGACGGGCTGAAGGCCGCTCTGAAGCTCTATGAGGGGATCGACCGCGCGGTGCTGCGGAGCCATTTCAAGCGGTTTCTCGAAGAG
>JAHJUC010000532.1 GCA_018829385.1 Alphaproteobacteria bacterium | reverse complement strand
TGCAGCGCCTCGCAGTCCTCCATCCAGGAAAACGAGACGTGGTAATCCGTCCAGTGTCCCTCGACCGTCATCGCGATCTCGTGCTCGCCGGAGCGCTCGAACGTCCAGTCGTTGGACGCAGCCACGAACTCGATCATGTCTACCGGATTGGAGTGCCGTTCGAATTCGATATTACTGAGATTCATGCCCCACCTAGCTTCATTTCCAGCGTCTGGTGATCCGCTCGCGCGCCATCCAGACAGCCACCTCATCCACGCATGATTCACCCACGACCCGGGGCGTCCGCACTTGCGACTCCTGCCGGGGCAATTTGCCGCCCGTTCCGAATCATCATTTAGAATCAGTGTATAAATGCAGAGTCCGAGCGCCAGTCCCCCGGCAGCATTTTGTCAGCCGCGGCCTGTGGACCAACCTGCCAAACTGATTCCGCCATGACTCATAACCGACTCACGCAAAAGGCTTTTTGAGCCTCGCGGTCCGGTGGATAACCTGTGCAAAAAAAATTGGGTACAATCGGCGCTCAGGCGTCCTTGGCCCGGGGCTTTTTGGCTGCGGACGGTTTTGTGGCATCTGAAGCTTCCGTCACGGGCTTTTTCTCGAGAGCATCGAGCCGGGCGGCAAGCGCATCATTCTCTTCACGCGCCTTGATCGCCATGTCGCGAACCGCCTCGAATTCCTCGCGCTTGACCAGGTCCATCGAATTGAGAAGCCGTTCGAGCTGACTGCGCATCGCGGTTTCCATTTCCCGCCGGACGCCCTGCGCAGCGCCTGCCGCATCGGTCATCAGCTTGGCAAGTTCGTCGAGAAGTCTGTTCGATCCGCTGTTCATCATCGTCATCCCTGTTTCGGGTTCATTCCGGCAATTGCGCGTGGGCAGTTATCCCTGAGGTAAGCGCTCCGGCAAGGACTTGCAAGCCAAAGCATGCGGCGCAAGGCTTGCGCAAAGCCCGCATGCCATGTCACAGGAGCAAGGTTTCAGGCAACGCAGGCCAGAAACCCGCGTCAAGGCCATAATTATGCTGGTCCGGGATTGTAGAACAACCCCGGGGAGCAGGAAGGAACCGCATTGGAGCATACCGCAACGCTGTTGTCGCTGATGGCCTTCCCGGATATCGATCCGGTGATCTTTGCCATCGGCCCGGTGCAGGTGCGCTGGTACGGGCTTGCCTATGTGGCCGGCATCCTGCTGGGCTGGCGCTACGCCCGGATGCTCGTAAGCAACGAGCGGCTCTGGCCGGCAGCAGGCCCGCGCATGACGCCGCTGGACATCGATGATTTCCTGCTCTGGGCGACCGTCGGCATCGTTGCCGGCGGACGCATCGGCTACATCCTGTTCTACGACTTCGCCGCGGTGGCGGCCAGTCCGGTCCGGGCGCTGGAAATCTGGAACGGCGGCATGTCGTTCCATGGCGGCCTGCTCGGAACACTTGTTGCCATGCTGCTGTTTGCCCGCAGCCGCGGCATCCCGGTCTTCAACCTGTTCGACGTGGTCTGCGCGGTCGTGCCGGTCGGCCTGTTCTTCGGACGGCTGGCCAATTTCATCAATTCCGAGCTCTGGGGCAAGCTGACCGACATGCCCTGGGCCGTTGTCTTCCCCACCGGCGGCCCGTTCCCGCGTCACCCGACGCAACTCTATGAAGCCGGCCTTGAGGGCCTGCTGCTGGTTTCCGTGCTGGCCTGGCTGATCTACCGCCGCCAGGCTTTGAAACGACCCGGCACGGTTTCCGGCGTTTTCGTCATCGGCTATGCGCTGTCGCGGATATTCGTCGAGTTCTTCCGGGAACCCGACATCCAGATCGGCTATCTCGCCGGCGGCTGGCTGACCATGGGCATGGTGCTGTCGCTGCCGATGCTGGCGATTGGCCTCTGGGCCGTCGCCACCGCCCGATCGCGCGCCTGAGCAAGCCCGGAAAGGTCCCCGCCATGACGCCGCTCGCCGAGAAAATCGTCAACCTGATCCAGCAGACCGGCCCGCTCAAGATATCCGACTACTTCGCGCTGTGCCTTTCCGATCCGGATCATGGCTACTATCAACGCCGCGAACCCTTCGGCCAGTCCGGCGACTTCGTCACCGCCCCGGAAATTTCGCAGCTGTTCGGCGAGATGATCGGCGTCTTCCTGGTCCAGGCCTGGCAGGCACAGGGATCGCCGGAAAAGACCCGCATCGTCGAGATCGGTCCGGGCCGCGGCACCCTGATGTCGGATGCGCTGCGGGTCGTCGCCCGGCTGGCGCCCGATCTCTATGCCGGCGCCACCATCCACATGGTCGAGACCAGCGAGCGGCTGCGCAACGTGCAGCGCCAGACCCTCGTCCGCATCAAGCAGCGGATAAGCTGGCACGAAACGTTCGAGGAGATCCCGGCCGGTTTCACCCTGATGGTCGCCAATGAACTGTTCGACGCCATTCCGATCCGCCAGTTCGTCAAGACGCCG
>JAHJUC010000531.1 GCA_018829385.1 Alphaproteobacteria bacterium | reverse complement strand
GTTTTCCCATGCCACGGAAACCGAAGCGGGCGGCGTTCGCGTCATTTCGAGCTATCACTGCTCGCGCTACAACACCAACACCGGCCGCCTGACACAGGAAATGTTTGATATGGTCTTTGAAAAGGCAGCCAGAGCGATCGGCTCCGGAGTGGAACCGCAGGCCTGAGTATCGCGGATTTACCCGCGGTCCCGCAACAGCCGGGATTTATCCCGGTTCCAGTCGCGTTCCTTTTGGCTCTCGCGCTTGTCATGCAGCTTCTTGCCGCGCGCCAGGGCCAGCAGCAGCTTGGCCCTGCCCTTGTCGTTGAAATAGATCTTCAGTGGCACCAGCGTCATGCCGTCGCGCTGCACCGCCTGGCCCAGCCGTGCGATCTCGCGGGCCTTGAGCAGAAGCTTGCGCCGCCGCCGCGGCTCATGGTTGAAGCGGTTGGCCTGCAGATATTCCGGCACGTAGGAATTGATCAGCCACATCTCGCCGCCTTCCTCGTTGGCGTAGGATTCGGCGATATTGGCCTTGCCCTCCCGAAGCGACTTCACTTCGGTACCGCCCAGCACCAGGCCAGCCTCGATCGTGTCGACGATCTCGTAGTTGAAGCGCGCCTTGCGGTTTTCAGCCACGACCTTGCCGTGCTGGGATTTGTCTTCCTTTTTCGGAGCCATGATCAGCCCGCCACGCCCGCCTGAGCAAGCGCCGCGTCAAGCAAGGCCGCAGTCCCCGGTTCAACCGTGGTCAGAGGCGAGCGTACGACATTCTTGATCAGGCCCATCTTGGCCAGGCAATACTTGGTTCCGGCCACACCGGGCTCGTGGAAGATCGCCTTGTGCAGCGGCATCAGCCGGTCAAGCATGGTGAGTGCTGCGGCATAATCGCCGCGCAGCGTCGCTTCCTGGAACTCGACGCATTCGCGCGGCGCCACATTGGCGGTCACCGAGATGCAGCCGACGCCGCCATGCACATTGAAGCCGAGCGCGGTGGGATCCTCGCCCGACAGCTGGATGAAGTCCTTGCCGCAGGCCATCCGCTGTTCGGGCACCCGGGCGAGATTTCCGGTCGCATCCTTGACGCCCACGATATTGGAGAAATCGCGGGCAAGCGCCGCCATTGTCTCCACCGACATGTCGATCACCGAGCGCGGCGGGATGTTGTAGATGATGATCGGCAGGGTGATAGCCTCGGCCACCGCCTTGAAGTGCTGATAAAGCCCCTTCTGCGTCGGCTTGTTGTAGTAGGGCGTGACCACCAGCACCGCATCCGCCCCGGCCTTTTCGGCATGCACCGCAAGTTCGATCGATTCCGCCGTGTTGTTCGATCCGGCTCCGGCGATCACCGGAACCCGGCCCGCGGCAACCTCGACACACAGCTCCACAACCCGCTTGTGCTCGGCATGGGTCAGCGTCGGGGATTCGCCGGTGGTGCCGACGGGAACAAGCCCGTGGCTGCCGGCCTTGATCATCCGCTCGACATGGCTCGCAAAGCCATCCTCGTCCACCGCGCCATTATCGGTGAACGGGGTAATGAGGGCCGGAATGGAACCCTTGAACATGCTGATCTCCAAAAACTGTCACTTGACGCCCGCTGGGCGCATACACTCACCTGTACCGCAGGCGATACAGGAAATAACGGCGACGGAAAAGCCTTGCTCGGCGCCTCGAAGCGCTTTTGCGCGGATTGCAGGCCAGAAACGGCCAATTCGCCATGCCTGCCGCAGATTACCCGCAATTATGTCGGAACAATGCATTCGGGCGAACTTGATAAGCTTTCCTTAACTCTTGCTTCACGGGCTTCTGGTAGCGCAAAGTAAACGTTTGAGAATGCCGGATCATCGCTCGGGGCGCGCGCGCGAGTTGGTTCGTTGACCGCAGACGGGGATATCAAATCGGACAGAAGGCCATAATGCCGAAAACCGCTCTCGCGACACTGATTGTGCTTTCCACCGCGCTGGTCGGCATCACCTCCGCCGCGCCGCTACCATCCGGTTCGATCCCCCTGCCCGTGCCGAGGCCGGACACCGTGACTGCCGACACCACCAGCTCGTCCTCCACCTCAACAGATGCGGCCCTGCCGGCAAGCCGCGGACTAAAATCCGGTCTGCAGGCGCTTGGCGACCGGGATACAGGCCTTGCCCGCGCGATCCGTGATGCGATGCCGCGCAATACGCTTGACCGTCACATACTGACCTGGGCGATTGCCCTGTCCGGACTGGAAGGCGTGCCGGCGGCGGAAATAGCTGATGCGGAGGCCGAACTCAAAGGCTGGCCCGGCCTCGCATCGCTTCCGCGCCTTTACGAGAACGCCCTGTTTTCCGAAAAGCCGTCTCCACAGCAGGTGCTCGCCGCCTTTGGCGACAAGCAGCCCGAAACGCCAAAAGGCGCCATCACCCTCGTCCGGGCCCTGATGGCGAGCGGCGACACCAAACGCGCACGCGCCATTGCCACGAGCTTCTGGCGCACGGAGCTCATGGACGACCGGGACGCGGACATTTTCCTGCGCGAGTTCGACAGCCTGCTCAGCAAGGCGGATCATTTCCGCCGGATGGAAATGCTGCTGTACCGCGATCGCGTCAACGACGCCAAGGCCCTTTCCAGGAAAGCCGAAGCCCAGTCGCTCTACCGCGCCTGGGCAGCCGTGATCCGCAATCCGGCCAAGGCCACGGCCGCAATCAAGGCCGTCGACCGGTCTTGGCACGACACACCCGCCTATCTCTACCTGCGCATTCGCCAATTGCGCGAACTCGACCGCAACAAGCAGGCAGCAGCCCTTCTGGTAAAAATGCCCCGGGACCCCGCCCTGCTGGTCGATCCGGATGAGTGGTGGGTGGAAGCGCGCGTGGTCAGCCGTGGTCTGTATGAGAAAGGCGACGCCAAGGGGGCCTACAAGCTCGCGGCAGCCCATCTCGCCCAGGGCCCCGAAGCCATCGCCGAGGCCGAATTTCACGCAGGCTGGTACGCGCTCAGGGGATTGCAGGACGCCAGGACCGCCGCCAGGCACTTTTCCGCCATCCTTGCCGTGGCCAGCGGCCAGATCTCGACCGCCCGTGGCCACTACTGGCTCGGCCGCGCGGCGGAAGCCGGAGCCGGCGGCAAGCCGGCCGAGCATTACGCAAGGGCGGCAAACTACCCCTCGACATTCTACGGGCAACTCGCCAGCGCCAAGCTCGACCGCAAGTCCCTTGCGATCACCTACCCGCAGCCATCCGAGCAGGACCGGGCCAGTTTTGCCGGACGGGAAGCCGTGCAGGCAATCCGCAAGCTCGAAGACGCCGGCATGCAGTGGCGGGCCGACATACTCTACCGCGCCCTTGCGGCAGAGCTCGACAATCCCGGCGAACTGGCCATTCTCGCGGCAATGGCGGAAAAGCGCGGCGAGCACCAGATATCGTTGCAGGTTGGAAAGGTCGCCTGGAACCGCGGTCTCGATGTGGCAGCACTCGCCTATCCGCTCGGCGCTGTCCCGGCAGGCGCCGACATAGGCGGATCCGGCAAGGCGCTTGCCTATTCGATCGCCCGCCAGGAAAGCGCGTTCAACAAGGCCGCTATTTCACCGGCCAACGCCCGCGGGCTGTTGCAGATCCTGCCTGGTACCGCCAAGGCGGTGGCCGCACGCCATGGCCTGCCCTATTCGAAAGAGCGCCTGACGAGCGATGCCGGCTACAATGCGACCCTGGGGGCCCATTTTCTCGGCGAACAGATCAATCAGTTCGGCGGATCCTACATCCTCACCTTCATCGCCTACAATGCGGGGCCGAGCCGGGTGCCGCAGTGGATCAGGCGCTTTGGCGATCCGCGCGGGCGGCCGCTTGACGAGGTCATCGACTGGATCGAGATGATCCCGTTCACAGAAACCCGCCATTACGTGCAGCGCGTCATGGAAAACTACCAGATCTACAAGGTCCGGCTCGGCCAGCCAGGCAGCATCGAGACCGATCTCAGGTTCGGTCGCCGATGAGACCTGTCGCATCGCGGCGAAAATAGGTTATAGGCTTGATCCTGAAGCGAAACCGACGAAGAGCAGGATCTGACCCATGGCGAACGGGAAATCTGGGGCGAACGGAAACTCTGGCGCTGCCGGCACGATGGAACACGACGGACATGAGAGCGTGTTTTTCTCTGCCAGCGACGGTCTCCGGTTGCACGCTGCCGATTACGGCCGTCACAATCCAGCCACCCGGGATCGCCTGCCCGTCGTCTGCCTGCCCGGCCTGACCCGCAACACAAGGGATTTCGACGATCTGGCCCGGCGCCTGTCGACCGACCCGAAAGCGCCCCGGCGCGTGGTCAGCTTCGATTACCGCGGACGCGGCCGCTCCGGCTGGGACAAGGATCCCACGCGCTACACCATCATCATCGAAGCCGAGGATGTGCTCAGCGGCATGGCCGCACTCGGGATCGAGCACGCGATCTTCGTCGGAACCTCGCGCGGCGGACTGATCATGCATGTTCTGGCCGCCATGCGCCCCGGGGTCATGGCCGCCGGCGTGCTCAACGACATCGGACCGGTGATCGAGGGCGCGGGCCTGGCCCAGATCAAGGCCTATCTGTCGCGGATGCCGCAGCCGAAGAACTGGACGGATGCCGCGCAGATCCTGGCCGAGGCCCATTCGAAGAGCTTCCCGGTCCTCAGCGAAACGGACTGGGCGGATCTTGCCCGGGCAATCTACGTGGAAAAGGACGGCCGGCTGGTGGCTGACTTCGATCCGGCGCTGCTTCACGGCCTCGCGGGCGTCGATCTCAGCACGCCCCTGCCAACTCTATGGCCGCAATTCGAGGGGCTGGGCGGCATGCCGCTTCTGGCGCTGCGTGGCGAAAACTCGACATTGCTGTCGTCCGAGACGCTGATCGAAATGAAGAACCGCGTCCCTTCGCTTCAGACCGTCACGGTCCCCGGGCACGGCCACGCACCGATCCTGCATCTGTCGGGAATTCCCGACATCCTGACGGCGTTCTTCGCCACGGTCGACAAACAGCGCCGGCACTGAACAGGCCCGGCCTTGGCCGGGCGCAGCGGAAAGCGACGGCGGCGGCTTCTATGTCTTGCCGCCGCGCCTGGGTTTGGTATCGGCCGAACTCGCGACTTCGCCCTTGGCAACCCGCTTGGCGAAATCCGTCGAACCACCCTTGGCGAGGATCTTCGCCTGGCTCACCCATTGCTCACGCTCGATGCGGCCGGCAAACGACAATTGCTCGGCAAACTCAGCCTGCTGTTTCTTGGTCCAGGCCGCGATCTGCGCGAAACTGTTGATTCCCGCAGCGTTCAGCTTGGCT
>JAHJUC010000530.1 GCA_018829385.1 Alphaproteobacteria bacterium | reverse complement strand
TTGCGGTCCATCCGGTGACGGGAGCGGCATCAGTGTGGCACGGGGTTTGGAGGGTGTGGAAGAAATGGGGGGATTTTTGGTGTGAAGGCGCGGCGCGCGCCCTCTCCCCCTCGGTGGGGGAGAAAGCAAAATCATGACCTTAGCTTCAGCCAAGTCATAGATTTTGCAAGAGAGGGGGTGTTTCGGGGGCAGAGATACCCCCTCACCTGAAAAATCTATGGCTTGGCGCTGACGCGCCAAGACCATGATTTTTCTTCCTCTCCCACAAGGGGAGAGGCAGGAACACCACCAGCCTCAGTCCCGCTTGATCGTCATCAGCACGTCCCAGAGGTCGGCGCCGGCTTCGAGCACCAGGGCGTTGGCCTGGTAGCCGATTTCCGCCTGCCTGACGGTGAGCAGCTCGTTGGCGAGATCGATCTCGGCGGCGGTTTCGGTTGCCGCACCGGGCCCGGAATTTGCGATGGTCTGGGCCGCAGTCGTCATCCGGGTCTGCTCGGTGCGCATGCCCGAAAGCGCAATGTTCATCATCGAAGAAATCGTCATCCGGATCCGGCCCCGTGCAAATGCGCGTTCACGTGAACCCCGAGTGTCGCCGATCCGGATTAGCAGAAGATTAAATCCCGCTTGCGCATTTGAACGGCTCTGCCCGCTTTCGGCTTTCACGACCGACGGTCCGCGTTGATGGCACGGACCGGCGGACCGGGCGCCATGGCGGACGCGGCGGGTTCACGGCAAAACAAAAAAGCGCCGGTTGCCCGGCGCTTTCTCATCCGACCCCGGAGGATCGTCAAATCGTGATGGAGCGGCTTATTCGCCCTTGGCTTCTTCGGCCGGTGCAGCGGCTGCGGCGGCGGCGGCTTCGTCGGCTGCTGCCTTTGCGGCTGCGGCTTCAGCGGCCTCTGCTGCTGCCTTTTCGGCGGCCAGAGCCTGTGCTGCTGCGACCTTCTCGGCCTCGACGCGTGCCTTCTCCTCGGCCATGGCCTGGCGCTCGGCGTCGTTGAGCTTGCGGGCGCGGGTGCCGGTGTTCTCGACGATACGGGCCGACTTGCCGCGACGATCGCGCATGTAGTAGAGCTTGGCGCGGCGGACGCGGCCGCGGCGGACCACTTCGACGGCTTCAACCAGCGGCGAGTAGACCGGGAACACGCGTTCCACGCCTTCGCCGTAGGAAATCTTGCGAACGGTGAAGCTTTCGTTCAGGCCGGCGCCGGCGCGGGCGATGCAGACGCCTTCGAATGCCTGCAGACGGGTCCGCTTGCCTTCCGTCACGCGCACCTGGACGCGCAGGGTGTCACCGGCGGAGAATTCGGGAAACTTGCGGGAAGCTTCGATCTTGGCGGCCTGTTCGGCCTCCAGCTGGGCAATAATGTTCATGGTCCTTGACCTTTCGTTCTTCTCAAACGGTCAGAGCGCTCTCAACTCGCCATCTGGCATGTCCCGATTTCCGGGATCATCCTGGTGGCTATGCCGGTTGGGGCAGGAGCGGGTTCACCATTCATTGTTTGGCAGGCGCCGTTAAACGGCTGTCGGACTTTGCCGATCGCGGGGCAGATACACCATCGGCACTGTTTTGTCACGCCCCGGGCCGTGATTTTGTTGGGGCCCTTCGCCGGGCCCCCGCCGGGCGCCGGGACCGGCGTCGTAGCGGCGTCCGGCCGAGACCGCAGTCGACCCGGATGCGGCCGCCTCCGATGGCCGTCAGGCGTTGGCGGCAAAGCTAATGCATGTCGCGCTCAACTGGATTCAATTGAGCGATAACGTACATGCATTATTTCAAAGTGCGACAGCGTCCTTTGCGCATCCAATTGGATGCGCGGCGCTTTAGGCGCGCACTTGAACGCACCGCGTCCAGATGCTCTAAGCAGCTTTCCGTCTTCAAGCAATCCGGCGCGCCATGTCCCTTTTCGATATCGTCCTTCTGTTTTCCGCCGGCTTCCTGTCAAGCGTCGTCAACGCCATCGCCGGCGGCGGCACCTTCCTCACCTTCGGCGCCATGACGCTGGCCGGCGTGCCGCCAATCATGGCCAACGCCACCTCCTCGGTGACACAGTTTCCCGGCTACGTCACATCTGCCCTAGCTTATCGCACCGAAATCCGCGAGGCCGGCCGCGAGGTCTGGGTTCTGCTGGGCCTGTCGCTGGTGGGCAGCCTCGCCGGCGCGCTGATCCTGGTGTCGATGTCCAACCCCTCGTTCCGATCGCTGGTGCCCTGGCTGCTGCTCGGCGCCACCGTCATCTTCGCGGCCGGCCCCTATCTGCGCCCGAAACACCTCCACGCCGAACAGCCTATTACCCGTCTCGGCATGCTGGGCCAGTTCATCACCTCGATCTATGGCGGGTTCTTCGGCGCCGGCATGGGCATCATGATGCTGGCGGTGCTCGGCGTGGCCAAGGGCGGCGACTACCACAAGCTCAATGCGCTGAAGAATGTCATCGCCGTGGTCATCGCCTTCGTCGCCATCCTGGTGTTTTCGACCGGTGGCGTCGTCGCCTGGCTGCCGGCGGTGATCATGATCCCGGCCGGCGCGCTCGGCGGCCATGCCGGCGTCTGGGCGGCGCGACGGGTGCCGCAGGCTGTGATCCGCGGCGTGGTGGTGGCCGTCGGCCTGCTCTTGAGCTGGTATTATTTCACCAGCTGATCCGCCTCCCGGCCATCTGCGTCAATCTTCCGGGCCGAGCAGGTCGGGGCGCCGCTCACGCGTCAGTTCGAGCGATTGCGCCTGGCGCCACGCCTCGATCGCCTTGTGGTTGCCCGAGGTCAGCACCGCCGGGATCTCGCGGCCCTCGAACACCTGCGGCCGCGTGTAGTGCGGATGTTCGAGCAGGCCGGTCTCGAAGCTTTCATGCGTGCCCGACTGGGCATTGCCCATGACGCCCGGCAGCACCCGGATCACGGCGTCGAGCAGGATCAGCGCCGCCGGCTCGCCGCCCGACAAGACGTAATCGCCGATCGAGATTTCCTCCAGGTTCCGCGCCTCGATCACCCGCTGGTCGACGCCCTCGAAGCGGCCGCAGACGATCACGGCGCCGGGCCCCTCGGCGAGCGCGCGCACGCGGGCCTGGGTCAGCGGACGCCCGCGCGGGCTCATCAGCAATCGCGGCCGCGGATCGCCCTCGGGACTGACCGCATCGATGGCCGCTGCCAGCACATCGGGCTTGAGCACCATGCCGGCGCCGCCGCCCGCCGGCGTATCATCGACGGAGCGGTGCCTGTCGGTCGCAAAATCGCGGATATTGACCGCTTCGATCCCGGCGTCGCCGCGCTCGATCGCCCGGCCAGCCAGCGACACCCCCAGATGCCCCGGAAACATCTCCGGATAGAGCGTCAGCACGGTGGCGCGAAAGCTCACTTGTCGTCCTCGTTCTCGTCGTCTTCCGGGCTGTCGTCTTCGCCGGTGTCGATCAGCCCCGCCGCCAGCGGATCGACCAGGATCCGGCCCGCTTCGAGATCGACATTCGGCACGGCTGCCAGCGTGAACGGAATCACCACCGGCTTCCGGCCCTCGTCGCGCAGTTCCAGAAGGTCGCCGCCGCCAAAATCGAGCACGCCCGACACCGTCCCCCAGAACCGGCCCTCGGCGTCCCAGGCTTCCAGCCCCTCGAGATCGGCATGGAAATATTC
This sequence comes from Alphaproteobacteria bacterium, assembly GCA_018829385.1. GTDB lineage: Bacteria > Pseudomonadota > Alphaproteobacteria > Rhizobiales > Rhizobiaceae > Hoeflea. Next base: position 2,082 of record JAHJUC010000530.1, on the reverse strand, counting down.
GCCCTCCTCCAGTTCCTCGTCATCGAGGCTGGAGCGATCGATGAACAGTTCCAGCCCCTTCAGCGCTTCGGCCGCATTGCGGTCGTTGATGCCGCGGAACCGCACCACCACCACGGTCTTGGCGAAGCGGTGATCGAGGATCTCCAGCCGCCGGCCGTCCTTGGTATAGAGCGCGCCGTATTCGGCGATCGCCATCGGATCCTCGGTGAACGGCTTGACCCGCACTTCGCCGCGAAGGCCCTGCGCCGCGCCGACGATGCCGATGAGAATGGGGTGCTCAAGCTTGGTCATGGACAACTCCGCTGCAGCGCCGCGCATTGCCGTGAAGGGGCAAAGGCCGCTGTAACACTTTGAAACGACGCATGTACGTTACCGTCGATGGCAATCGGCGTGAACGCGACATGCAGTGGTGAAACACCAACGCGAAACGGGCGGCACAAAGCCGCCCGCACTGTAGCGCAGAACGCCCGTTCGCAGGAACGGGCAAAACGCCTGTCAATTATTCCGCAGCTGCTTCTTCGGCAGGTGCTTCAGCCGGTGCTGCAGCGGCTTCGGCTGCTGCGGCTGCGGCATCCTCTTCCTTCTGCTTCTTCTCGGCGGCGCGTTCCTGCGCCTTCTTGCCGGGCTTGGCCTTGTTCGGGTTGTTGCGGGCGTCGCGGGTGATCATGCCGGCTTCGGCCATGAAGCGGGCGACGCGGTCGGTCGGCAGCGCGCCGTGGTCGAGCCAGTGCTGGATGCGCTCCTGGTCGAGGCTGACGCGGGTGGCGTCGTCCTTCGACAGCATCGGGTTCCAGTAGCCCAGACGCTCGATGAAGCGGCCGTCGCGCGGGCTGCGAACGTCGGCGACGACCACGTGGTAGTAAGGACGCTTCTTGGAGCCGCCACGGGCGAGACGAATTTTCAGTGCCATTTTCTTTTCCTTCGATTTAGCAACTTGGTTGATGGGTTGAACTTCTTCGGACGCCGGAAAGCGTCAGATACGAGCGATCATTTCGAAGCCGCCTGCTTGTGATGCTGGATGACTTCGCGAATGACGAATTCGAGAAATTTCTCGGCGAAATCCGGATCGAGATCGGCGGATTTGGCGAGATCCCGCAGCCGGGCAACCTGCTCGGCCTCGCGGTTGGGATCGGACGGCGGCAGGTCGGCCCTGGCCTTCAGCGCGCCGACGGCCTTGGTCACCCGGAACCGCTCGGCGAGGATGTGGATCAGCGCCGCGTCGAAATTGTCGATCGAACGGCGGAATTCCTTCAGCTGCGCCACGGCTTCAGCGTTGGTGCTCATGTGCCGCCCTCACTTCTTCTTCGGCAGGCCGGGAAGGCCGCCTCCGCCAAGACCGGGCAGCTTCGGGCCGCCCAGACCTGGCAGGCCACCGGGCATTCCGCCGCCGAGACCCGGCATGCCGCCCTTGCCGAGACCGGCGGCTTCCGCCTGCTTCTGCAATGCCTCGAGCTGCTTGGGATCCATTTTCGACAGATCCGGCATGCCGCCCATTCCACCCATGCCGCCAGGCAGGCCCATTTTCTGGGCCAGACCGCCCATGGCCGCGCGCATCATGCCGCCGCCCTTGCCCTTGCCGCCCATGGCCTTCATCATGTCGGCCATCTGCCGGTGCATCTTGAGAAGCTTGTTGATCGCCGCCGCATCGGTGCCGGAACCGGCTGCGATGCGCTTCTTGCGCGAGTGCTTGAGCATGTCGGGATTGGCGCGCTCGGCCTTGGTCATCGAGCCGATGATGGCGAGCTGGCGGGCGAATGTCTTGTCGTCCATGCCGGCCGCCGACATCTGGTCCTTCATCTTGCCCATGCCCGGCATCATGCCCATGATCCCGCCCATGCCGCCGAGCTTCTGCATCTGCCGGAGCTGGTCGGCCAGGTCGTTCAAGTCGAACTTGCCGGTCTTCATCCGGGCGGCCATCGCCTGGGCCTTCTCGGCGTCGAAATTCTCCGCCGCCTTCTCGACCAGCGAAACGATGTCGCCCATGCCCAGGATGCGGTCGGCGACGCGGCGGGGATGGAATTCCTCGAGCGCATCCATCTTTTCGCCGGTACCGATCAGCTTGATCGGCTTGCCGGTGACGGC
>JAHJUC010000529.1 GCA_018829385.1 Alphaproteobacteria bacterium | reverse complement strand
CTGGTGTCCGACTACTGGCTCGACAAATACATCGCCCGGTCGCTGAACGAGGCCATCGTCATCGGCGCCTTTGCCGGGGATCACCTGGTCGGCGTCGGCGAGCTGCACACCGGCGGCAGGATCGAGCCGGGGCAGGGCGAATCGGCCTTCTCGGTGGCGTCGGACTGGCGGCACAAGGGGCTCGGCACCATCCTCTTGAAGGCGATGCTGCGCGCCGCCTCTGAGAACGACATCTCCACCATCATCGTCATGACCGGCTCGCAGAACCACGCGATGAAGGCGCTGGCGCGGCGCTTCGGCGCCAAGATGCAGTTTGCCGGCGACCAGTCGGTGGGCCGTATCAATGTCGCCGACGGGCTGAGGCTCGCCGCCCGCAGGCTCAAGGACCGGAACTTCCCGGCGCCTCCGGTTCCTGTCGCCGATCCGCCCGCAGTTTCGGCGTCGCTGATATAAGAAACTGATTCAACTGTCTTTGAAACAGAGTCCGGAAAATTGCTCAAGTCTCTGAGATATAACAGAAAATCGTTCCGGTTCGGGGCGTTCGGCCCGGAGCCGGACAGCCGTCCGGCGGGACGCGGTGTCGACGAGGCGGGGCCGAGGCGGATAAACCATTGGGGCTTGCGGCCCGGATCTGTATAGTCGGGGCCACTGCAACCGGCGGGCGCGCCCGCCGCAACCCGGAGGATTTCCATGACTGACAAGAAGGCCACCGACGACCTGGTTTCGATGTTCATGAATTTCGGCAAGGACATGAAGCTGCCCACCCCCGACCTCGAGGCGATTGTCGAACGCCACAAGAAGAACCTGCAGGCGCTCGACACCGCGGCCAAGACCGCGGGCTCCGGGGCGAGCTCGATCCTGGCGCGGCAGCGCGAGATGGTGCAAGAGGCGCTCGACGAGATTTCGGCGATGGCCGAGAAGGTCAAGGGCGGCACTGATCCGCAGAGCCTGATGGCGGCGCAGACGGAGTTCGCCAGGCGCTCGTTCGAGAAGGCGATCCAGAACACCTCCGAGATCGCCGAACTGGCGCAGAAATCCTCCACCGACGCCTTCAAGGTGCTGCAGCAGAACATGCAGGAAACGCTCGAGGAAGCGCGCAAGGCGATGACGGGGCAGAGCAGGAAATAGGCTGGACCTGCCACTTCGATTTCACGGGCCGGTGCATTGCGTCACCGGCCCGTTTCCGTTTGCGGCCCTGGCGCCGATGCCGGCTTTCCGATGCGGTCGACACGACCGGGCGGACGTGTCCCTGCGGGTTGCACGAGGTGCGCCGGGGCGCATAGGGTGTGGCAGGGCCGCCATACACACTGAGAGACACAAGGATACAAGCATGCGCATTGTCACCGGTAACGATATCCGATCCGTCTGTTCCTGGCCGTTCGCGGTGGAGGCGCTGAGGGCCGGCCACCTGATGCCGCCGGCGGATTTGCGCGATTCGCTGATCGAGCAGGCGGGCCGCAAGATGCTGGTCCGCACCGCCTGGATCCCGGGCCTTGCCTCCGGCGTCAAGGCGGTCACGATCTATCCCGACAATCCGTCCGCGACCCCGCCGATGCCTTCGGTGCAGGGGCAGGTGCTGTTGTTCGACGAGGCGCGCGGCGACGTGGTCGCGGTGCTCGAGGGCGTTGACCTCACCGCCTGGAAGACCGCCGGCGATTCGGCGCTCGGCGCCTCGTGCCTGGCGCGGCAGGATGCCGCCACCATGCTGATGGTCGGCGCCGGCTCGATGGCGCGGCCGCTGATCGACGCGCACCGGACGATGCGGCCGTCGCTTGAGAGAGTGCTGGTGTGGAACCGGGGGCGGGAGCGCGCCGAGGCGCTTGCGCAGGCGCTTGCCGATGACGGGATTGCCGCCGAGATCGCCACCGATCTCGACGAGGCCGTTTCGCGCGCCGACCTGATCTCGTCGGCCACCATGTCGACCGAGCCGCTGATCAGGGGCGCGGCGCTCAAGCCCGGCGCGCATGTCGATCTCGTCGGCGCCTACACGCCCTCGATGCGCGAAGCCGACGACGCGGCGCTCACGCGCGGGCGGCTGTTCGTCGACAGTTTCGCCACCACCGTCGGCCATATCGGCGAGGTGATGATCCCGATGGCCGCGGGCGTGATTTCCCGCGACGACATTCAGGGCGACCTGCACGCCCTGGTGCACGGCCGCACGAGCCGCCACTCGCCCGACGAGATCACCATCTTCAAGAACGGCGGCGGCGCCCATCTCGACGTGATGATCGCGCATGCGGTCCACCTGGCGCTCGAGGGGCGCTGACACCGGCGGCTCGCGGGCAAGCTCGGCCAGAGCCGGATCGGCCGCTCCGGGCCCTGCAGTGCCGCGCATCCGATTGGATGCGTAAAGGACGCTGCAGCCCTTTGAAATGATGCATGCTCG
>JAHJUC010000528.1 GCA_018829385.1 Alphaproteobacteria bacterium | reverse complement strand
GCCGCGCGCAACATTGCCTTGCCTGACAGCATCCTGGCGCATTTCGACAGCGGCCGCGACCTGCCGCCGCGCCCGGATGATCCGGTGTTTGCCCACAATGAGGTCCGTGTCATTGCGTCGGCCGGGCTGTCGCTCGAAGCCGCGGCCGAGATGGCCCGGCGCGCGGGTGTAGGCGCCGCCATCCTGTCGGACGCGGTAGAAGGGGAGGCCCGTGATGTCGGGCTGGTGCATGCGGCGATCGCCCGGGAAGTGGCCGGCCGCGACCGCCCGTTCGCCAAGCCCGTTGTCATCCTGTCCGGCGGAGAGACCACCGTCACCCTGAAGGGGAAAGGCAAGGGCGGCCGCAACACCGAATTCCTGTTGTCGCTTGCGTCCGCGATCGACGGTGTCGAGGGCATTGCCGCGCTTGCGGCCGATACCGACGGTATCGACGGTTCGGAAGACAATGCCGGCGCCTTCGCCGGTCCGCAGACCGCCGGCGAGATGCGGGCCAAGGGTCTTGATCCGCTGGCGAGCCTTGCCGCCAATGATGCCTGGACCGCCTTTGATGCCATCGGCGAGCTGTTCGTCACCGGACCCACCGGCACCAATGTCAACGATTTCCGCGCCATCCTGGTCGGAGAACTGCCGGATTGATCCCTGCATCGTAGGGGAGGGGAAGGTCTTGCCCTTGTGCCGGGCTCCCGGGCTTTGGGGCAGGACCGCTACGCGGCGGTATGAACCCGCAGCGAGATCTGGCTTCCGACGTAGCTGCGCAGCTGCACCAGCGCGTTGTCGATTTCCGCGGCCTCTTCAAGCAGGTCGTAATTCCCCGGTTCCGCCGATATTTCGCTGTAGAGGATTGCCGACAGGCGGCACAGATTGTTCAGGCATCCGTATATTATTTGCTTCTGCCGGGTAGGGGTGCTGTCGCTTTCAACCAGACGAATGACTTCCGGGGCCTTGGCGGCGTGAACTCTCTTAAGATTCGCGAGGCGGTGTGAAACTGTCATGTGCAATTATCCTGACAGGAGTTGTTGGCAAAACTCGAATCACGCTGCGAAACTACTGTACTTAAATAGATCGTCATAAAATAATCCATGATTCGTACCGAAGTGTCCAGTTTATCCAGATCGGCGCAAGCTTTATGAGAAGCTTGACGCTTGTAGGAATGTCCGTGTTCTTCTGGCATCAAAAGGCCCGGAAAACCGCACACAGTTTCTCACTCCGCAACCTCGACGAGTTGCGGCTTATTTCCCTCCGTTGTTTGCTCAATCTCAGGTTTGCACGCAGCGGCTGCCGTAGCAATTCGCCCAAGGTCGGCCGCCCGCATGTTTCCACAGATAAATACATCTGTATTTTACAATGGGCTTGAAATGGAGCGGGAATCCTGTCCCGGCCTCTGCTGATTCGAAGTGTGCACAAGCTGCCATTGATACTATGGAAGCTAACGTCATCCCCCGAGCCTTGGCTGCGACCGAACCCGCTGACCAGGAAGAAAATGTCGAATGTCCCGGAGGTGTCGGCGATGCAGAGATTCCCGACAGGTTTGCTGCGATGGTTCGGATCTGGTTCATTCGGCAACTGATCAATCGCGGCGCAAGAAAGCCCGGCCATTTCTGGCCGGGCTGGTTTGAACTTTGGTCAGGTTGATCGGTCAGCCGTGAATATCGACAATCGCGTCCTGAACTGTTCTTGCGGCCGCAGCAATCGCTGCCGCGTCGACCGTGACGCCGGTAATCGCCGCCAGTGCTTCCACCTGTTCGGTCGTAACGGACGAGGTCTTGTCGGCCGCGGTCCCGACGAGGATGCCGGAGAAATCCACAAAGCTCGCCGGCGTTACACCAGAAAGCGCGACCGTCCCATCCCAGTACTCGCTGAGCAGTGCAAGGTTCGCCACCGGCGAGTCGATCAGACCGTCGAGATTTCCAGCGGCGAGAAGTGCGGCGGCAAAATCCGCAGCAGTCATCGAATACAAGGCTGCCTGCGTGGCTGCGTCGTATTCCAGATTGTCGATCGCGCGCTGGAGCACGGATTCCGGTGATTTGATCACGTTCATCCGGCCAATATCGGTGAGCTCCTGACCCGCCCAATTGGGCTTGCCGTCCTTGTCTTTGCCGCCACCCAGGCCGGCATTGGGACCTTTGCCGGTGGAATCTGCGGACGGCCCGCCTTTGCCTGCCGCGCTGCCGCCCGAGTCGCTATGGCCGCCGCCGGAGCCGCCTTCACCACCGCCGGAACCGCCGCTGCCACCGCCGGATCCGCCTGAGCCGCCGCCGGATCCGCCACCGTTGCCACCACCACCATTTCCCGACCCTTCCTGGGCGTAGGCAGTGTCCGAAACGCTGGAGAAGCCCGCGATATTCGGAATTGCAATTGCCGCAATTGCCATTGCTGAGACTCCAGCGATGAGTAGACGTCTAGCTGAAAGATTGTAACGCATTGGAATTATCTTGCTCCTCGGTTGGTCACGACAGGCAGGCCACTCAAACCGGTGCTGCCTTCGTTCTCATCATCGCCAGGGAGGCCGAATGCGCATTGATATGCATCAATTCGAATGTGTTATATTAGAGATGATACATGAAATGTGGATTCTTCGATGGATGCGGGTGATTGAATCAAAAACTCCCGGCCTAGGGCCGGGAGTTTGAACTTGTCTCGAGATTGCTGTCTTGCCGGCTTCAGTTCAATGGAAACCGAAGTCCGACAGACACCACGTGAGCGGTGTACTTGAAGTTGAAAGGTTCGATCGGAGTGCTGTTTCCACTCCCCGCAAGCGGAGTGAAACCGCCTGAAACCTTGCCGAAGTCCATGTAGCGGTAACCAAGGTCAAGGTAAGCCGTGCGATTCAAGGTCTCTTTCAAGTCGACGGAAAAGCCGCCGCCGATGCTCCATGCGAAATTCGTGGCATCGTCGCCGGCAAATGTGCGAACCGGTTGTGCGGGCGGATTGACGGTGGCGTTGTTCGTCCGCGTCCAGTTGCCCATGCTGACATTGGCTACGCCGATCCCGGCCGTGATGAACGGTTGAATCGCGTTCTTGTGGCCGGCCATGGCAAGGGGCTCGACGGTCAGGTTGAACATGCCGCTGATTGCCGAGACCGATGTTGTAATGTTTGCATGGTCGTTTGGCTTGCCGCCTGCCGTGCTCGGCTGCGGACTGACCCAATTGGCCCGGATATCCTGACTGCCGAAAATGCCGACCGAAACGTCCGCCCGCACGCCGTCCATCAGCGTTTTTCCGACCGAGAGAAAGCCGGCAAAGGCCGCGTCGCCATTGACGTCATAGGTAATGCGCGGATCGCCCGCACCCGGCGACTGCCAGTAACCGGGCTGGTCGCCCTGCCAGACGCCGCCGAGCGCCCCGCCGAAATACCATCCGTCAGCAAGCGCCGGCGCGGAATAGCAGACAGACGAAACCAGAAGCGCGGCAACGGTTGTCGAAATCATTTTGGTGCGCATCAGGGTCCCCACACAAGAAATTCAAGTTGTTCGATGTTTAGGTTTGGCGATGCGGATAGTCAACAGCTTCAGCGTTTGCTTAACGACGTATATGTGCGGCAATGTAACCCGTTGGCCACGGTTCTGGCTTTCAAGGGCTTGGCTGGATGCGGTCTTGCCGAAACTGGTAGCCTTTTCGGAGTGGTTCCGCCGAATCGGCCTTTCGGCACTTGCGTCGGATGCGTGTTTTCCGGTGATGTGCATGATGCCACGAATTGAATGGCAAGGCCGCCTGTGACAGGCTGTCATCGGCTGAGCTCGGCAGTGCCTGACCGCAAATCAGCATGTTGAAATGGCTGTTCTTTGAGGCGGGCTTGAATTAGACACGCATGGCAGGGTGTACCGGCGCCGACGCGATTTGATGCCCATGCGCGAAACTGACTATGATGCATCCGACATGACGACCTGAAACCTGTTGGCCTGATTCCGGTCGACAAGAACCTGCCTGTGAGTTTTGGCCATGACCGAACCCGCTGACCGCGAAGAAGACATTGCTGCGTCTCCGTCCGCGCCCGACGCGATGGATCATGACGAGATCTACGGCGAAGACGGGTCGATCCGGCAGGACTATTTGACGGCCATTGGTGCCGCGATCGCGGACCGCGATGTGCTGTTCCTGCGCGAGCATGTGGTTCGCCTGCACGAATCCGAACTTGGCGATCTTCTGGAGTCGATCAGCGCGCCCCAGCGCCACGCGCTGGTGTCGCTGCTCGGCGATGACTTCGATTTCGCAGCGCTCACCGAGGTCGACGAGGCCATCCGTCTCGACATCATCGAGGCGCTGCCCAATGCCAGGATCGCCGAAGCCCTTGGCGAGCTCGATTCCGACGACGCCGTCTACATTCTGGAAGACCTCGACGAAGAGGATCAGAAGGAGATTCTCGCCGCCCTGCCGTTTACCGAACGGGTCAGGCTGCGCCGCTCTCTCGATTATCCCGAGGACACCGCCGGTCGCCGCATGCAGACCGAGTTCGTCGCGGTGCCGCCCTTCTGGACGGTGGGCCAGACCATCGATTACATGCGCGACGAGGAAGACCTTCCCGAAAGCTTCAGCCAGATTTTCGTCATCGACCCGACCTTCAAGCTCGTCGGCGCGGTCGCGCTCGACAAGATCCTGCGCACCAAGCGGCTGGTTCGCATCGAGGAGGTGATGGATGAAACCCGCTATCGCATCAATGCCGAGATGGACCAGGAAGAGGCCGCGCAGCTGTTCGAGCAGTACGACCTTCTCTCCGCCGCCGTCGTTGACGAGAACGAGCGCCTGGTCGGTGTCCTGACCATCGATGACGTGGTGGACGTCATCCACGAGGAAGCCGAAGAGGACATCAAGCGGCTGGGCGGCGTGGGCGACGAGGAGCTCTCCGACAGCATCCTGTCGACCGTGCGCTCCCGCTTCACCTGGCTGCTGATCAATCTGGGCACCGCCATCCTCGCTTCCGGCGTCATCAGCCTGTTCGACGCGACCATCGAGCAGATGGTGGCGCTGGCGGTGCTGATGCCGATCGTTGCCTCGATGGGCGGCAATGCCGGCACCCAGACCATGACGGTGACAGTGCGGGCTCTGGCCACCCGCGATCTCGATATCTACAATGCGGGCCGCATCATCCGCCGTGAGGCGGCCGTCGGTTTCATCAACGGTCTGCTTTTCGCCGTGATCATCGGCGTGGTCGCGGGCCTGTGGTTCTCGAGCCAGGGACTTGGCGTCATCATCGCCGCGGCGATGGTGGTCAACATGCTGGCGGCCGCACTTGCCGGCATCCTGCTGCCGTTGCTTTTGGAAAAGGTCGGCGCCGACCCGGCGATCGCGTCGGCGGTGTTCGTCACCACCGTCACCGATGTCGTGGGCTTTTTCGCGTTTCTCGGGCTGGCCGGCTGGTGGCTGTCATTTGCCTGATTTGAACAGGCTGCGGTGGCCATGCTGCGGATTTTGACTTATACGTAAAAGTAAGTCGTCATCAGAGTTCGCAGGATCGATCCGCTTTGGACAAATATTACACCATCACCGAGTTGACCCGCGAGTTTGGGATTTCGACCCGGACCTTGCGTTTTTACGAGGACGAGGGGCTGATCCAGCCCGAGCGCCGCGGCCGGACACGGCTGTTCCGGTCAGCCGACCGGCGCTTGATCCAGGAAATCCTGCGCGGCCGCCGCATCGGCTTCACCATAGCCGAAATCCGCGAAATCATCCAGGTTTACAAGGATCCGCCGGGTGAAGCGGGGCAATTGCGGCTGTTGATGCGCAAGGTCGAGGAAAAACGCGAGGACCTGCGCCAGAAACGCCGAGACATCGAGGAAACGCTGGTCGAACTCGACCATATCGAGGAATCCTGCCTGACCCGGCTCGCCGAGATCGGCGTCAACACCTGAGCCGCAGGCAAAGTCGAACGCCAGTCGCCGGACGTTTCAGATCCAGCGCCGGACCTTGCGGCAATAGTCCTCGAACTGGTATCCGAACTTGGCGAGCAGGTGGTTTTCTTCCCGCTTGATCGCCAGGAAATAGGTCAGGATTCCGTCGATCGGAGCAAGAGCCAGGAACCAGCTGTTGAGCGACAGGAAGCCCATTCCGACAAGCAGCATCATGTTTGCCAGATAGATGGGATTGCGGCTGTAGCCGAACGGCCCGTGCGCAACCAGATGCGTGGAGCCGCGATTGGGCAGGATCGTGGTCTTGGAGTCGTGCAGTGTCCGCATCGCCCACAGGTCGATGCCAAGCGCCAGAACGATCAGCAGGACGCCGAGCGTCCTGATGCCCTGGAATTCGAGCGCCAGCGGCGCAACCTTGTTCAGCACGATCGCGGCAAGCGTAAACCCGACAAGCAGCAAGGGCGGCCAGGGTATGAAGTTCGGTTTCTCCCGGTAGGCATTCATCAATCGGAATCCCTTGTCTGATATCGGTTCGGTGATGAAAATCGTTTCAGTGCAATAAATGGAATCTATTTCGAAGTTGCTGTGCATTGTTCGGCAATGGCGGGAATGCGCGCATCTGATTCCTGTGTGATTTGGCCCGAAATAAAGGGCTGGAATAGTTCCTGGGAAAGCAATTCGTCGGTGACACACCCGCAAAACCGCTTGCAGAATGCCGCGCTGTTGTTGGCTTGGCAACCGGTTTCGCACTCCGAGACGAACGCAGGCAACGGATCGGCCGGCGCGGCGGGAGCGATCTGCCAGGCAACCCAGACCAGCGAAAGCAGTACCGGTTGATGCACCAGATAAAAGGCCAGACTGTGACGGCCACAGAACCGTGTTGCCCGGGCAACCGGACCGGATCCGGTCTTCACCGCAGCCAGGCGTTGGGTCAGGCCCTGCGCCACCGCGGCCTTGGTCAAGCCCATGCCGATCAGGAAGGGCCCCAGCCAGGGCATCAGCGGCACGAAATC
>JAHJUC010000527.1 GCA_018829385.1 Alphaproteobacteria bacterium | reverse complement strand
GGTTTCCTCCAGATAGGCGGCGATCATGAAGCTGTCGGCAATGAGCTGGCTGCCGTCACGGATCACGGGCACGGTCCTGGACACGCCGCCCTCGACCTCGGGCACCTTGGTGAAACAGACCGTTCTGCGCTCGAATGGCAGCCCCTTGTGGGCCAGCGCCATCACGACTTTCCAGCAGTGCGGGCTGAAAGGCCGGGTTTCATCCGCGCCGACAAGCTCGTGAAGAATGATGGTCATGAGAAACTCCGCAATGTAAGTCAGTGCGTTGTGCCGCAACGGCATTGATTTGTCACCCGGGAAGGTGCATCGCCGATGCTTACCCCTTGCCATTTGGCTCAAAGACAGCCAGAAGCGCGGGCATGCTTACGATAACAGACCTTTCCGCACGCATCGCCGGGCGGCTTTTGATTGACAGTGCGTCGCTGGCCCTGCCCGCCGGCATCAAGGCCGGGCTTGTGGGCCCGAACGGTGCCGGCAAGTCGACGCTGTTCAAGATCATCACCGGCGAGATGGCGAGCGAGACCGGCCATGTCTCGATCCCGAAGAACACCCGCATCGGCCAGGTGGCGCAGGAAGCGCCGGCGGAGGACACAGCACTTGTCGAGATCGTGCTGCGCGCCGACCTCGAGCGCACAAGGCTGATGAAGGAAGCGGAAACCGCGACCGATCCCAATCGCATCGCCGAGATCCAGACGCGTCTGGTCGACATCGACGCCCATTCGGCCGAAGCCCGCGCCTCCTCGATCCTGGCGGGTCTCGGCTTCGACCAGGATGCGCAGCAGCGGCCTGCGTCGAGCTTTTCGGGCGGCTGGCGGATGCGCGTGGCGCTGGCCTCGGTGCTGTTCTCCGAGCCCGACCTGCTTCTCCTCGACGAGCCGACCAACTATCTCGACCTTGAAGGCACCTTGTGGCTGGAGGAATATATCCGCCGCTATCCGCACACCGTGCTGATCATCAGCCATGACCGCGATCTCTTAAACACCGCAGCCAACGCCATTGTCCATCTCGACCAGAAGAAGCTGACCTTCTACCGCGGCGGCTTCGACCAGTTCGAGCGGCAGAAGGCCGAGCGCGACGAGCACCAGATGAAGGCGCGCGAGAAGAGCCTGGCGGCGCGCAAGCACATGGAAGCCTTTGTCGAGCGCTTCCGCGCCAAGGCCTCGAAGGCGCGCCAGGCGCAGTCGCGGCTCAAGGCGCTGGAGAAGATGGGCACCGTCGATGCGGTGATCGAGAACAATGTCCGGGGCTTCTCGTTTCCGAGGCCCGACCGCGGCGTCGCCTCGCCGATCATCGCCATCGAGGGCGGCTCCGTCGGCTACACGCCGGGTTCGCCGATCCTCAAGCGGCTGGACCTGAGGATCGACGCCGACGACCGCATCGCCCTGCTCGGCTCCAACGGCAACGGCAAGTCGACCTTCGCCAAGTTCATCGCGGGGCGGCTCGAGGCCGAAGACGGCCTGATCCGCACCGCGCCGCAGCTCAAGACCGGCTTTTTCGCACAGCACCAGATGGACGATCTGAGGCCGAACGAATCGGCTGTCGCCCATGTCAGGGCGCTGATGCCCGACGCGCAGGAAGCCCGTGTCCGCGCCCGGGTGGCGCAGATGGGGCTGACGGCCGAGAAAATGAACACGCCGGCCAAGGATCTGTCGGGCGGCGAGAAGGCACGGCTGCTGATGGGCCTGTCGGCGTTTCACGCGCCGAACCTGATGATCCTCGACGAGCCGACCAACCATTTGGACATCGACAGCCGCGCGGCGCTGATCCGGGCGCTCAACGACTTCCCGGGCGCGGTGATCCTGATCTCCCATGACCGGCACCTGATCGAAGCCACGGTCGACCGGCTCTGGATCGTCAAGGACGGCACGGTGAGTTCCTTTGACGGCGACCTGGAGGATTACCGCCAGGAAGTGGTCGGGTCTTCAGGCAAGAGCAAGAAGGGCGGCGACAGCGAAGGCGGCTCCAAGGCGGAGAAGCGCAAGCAGGCCGCCCAGGCCCGCGCAGATCTCGCGCCGATGAAGAAAAAGCTCAAGGATTACGAAGCCTTGGTCGAACGACTTGGCAAACAGATTCAGTCTCTTGACGCCGAGCTGGCAAACCCGGCGCAGTTTGCCGATGCCCCATACAAGATCGCCCAGAAAACCAAGCAGCGCGGCGAACGGGCGGCGGAACTGGCCAAGGCCGAGGAAGACTGGCTCGCGCTGACCAGCCAGGTCGAGGAAGCCGAAACCCAGGAATAGGGTGCAGGCCACCTCCCCCGGTCGTCATGGCGGCAGGGTGGATAAATTCCGAATAGGCGCCCGAAATCAGGCTGACGGGCGGCGGCGGCGGCGCTAGGCTGCGGCCATGTTGTTCGACCTGCCCGATACCGCCACCCTTTACCAAGCGCTGCTGCAGCGCGACCCGGCTTATGACGGGCGCGCCTATGTCGGGGTGTCGTCGACCGGCGTGTTCTGCCGGCTGACCTGCCCCGCGCGCAAGCCGCGGCCGGAGAACTGCACGTTCTATGCCAGCGTCGGCGCCTGCATCCAGGCCGGGTTCAGGGCCTGCAGGCGATGCCACCCGCTGGCGCCCGCCGCCGAAGCGGATCCGGCGGTCAAGACGCTGCTGGCGGCCCTTTCGGAACGCAAGGGCCGCCGCTGGAGCGAACCCGACATCATCCGCATGGGCCTTGATCCCTCCACAGTGCGCCGCGCCTTCAACCGGCATTTCGGCATGACATTCCTGGAAATGGCGCGGCTTGAGCGGCTGCGCAACGCGCATGTGGCGCTCTCGGGCGGCGGCAAGGTG
>JAHJUC010000526.1 GCA_018829385.1 Alphaproteobacteria bacterium | reverse complement strand
GCCAAGCGTGACGATCATGCACTGGCCGGTGCTGGCGTGCAGGGTGGTCAGTTCCGTCCTGGCCGCTTCGGGCGTTTCCGCCGGCCGGCCTGACAGCCGGGCGAATTCGGTTTCGTTGGCAATGACGATGTCGGCAAGCGGCGCAAGCCGTTCGACCGCATCGGTCAGCGGCGCAATGTTGAGAACGCTTCTGACGCCCCTGGCCCGCGCGGCCTTCAGCGCCGCTTCGATCGCCGCCTCCGGGATTTCCATCTGCAGCACCAGCGTATCGGTCGCCGCCATCGCCGCCACAGCCCGTTCGGCATCCGCCGGTGTCACCTGTCCATTGGCGCCGGGAATGACGGCGATCATGTTCTCGCCATCGCCGCCCACCAGGATCAGCGCCGTGCCGGTGGGGCCATCGATGTGGCGGACGAGGCTGAGGTCCGCGCCGGCCGCATCGAGCAGCGCGAGCGCTTCGCCGGCAAAGGCGTCATCGCCCACCGCGCCGCACATCTTCACCGATGCACCCGCCCGCTGCGCCGCCAGCGCCTGGTTGGCGCCCTTGCCGCCCTGCGCCGTGGTGAAATCGGTCCCGGCCACAGTTTCGCCCGGTTCGGGCAGCCGCGGCGTGGTGGCGATCAGGTCCATGTTGACGGATCCGATGACGGTTATCATGGCGGTCTCCCTTGCTGCTCCCGCTTTCCGGGAACCTTTTCCGAGGTCTTTGTGTCAGGTTCCCGGGCCAGGGAAAAGAGCCCCCCGCGACGATCCGTGCGTTCATCCACGCGTTCGTGGGCTCGTCTACCCGGGAAAGCTTTGCGCGCCGACGCTGGTCAGCGCGTTGATGCCGGGTTGGCGGACCAGGCACAAGGTGCTTTCGCGGCCCTGAATGTAGCAGATCATCGGATAGTCGGCGGCACGCAGCTGTTCATAGTCGCTCTGCGAAACGCCTTCCTCGACATAGAACGGGAATTCGCCGGCGTCAGGCATGTCGGCGCCCTGCGGCCATTCCGGCAACCCCGCCGAACTGGTAATCTCGACATAGTCCCCGAGCCAGTCGCTCAACGCCATCTGCATGGTATCCACATCAACGACCTCGTCGAACCCGAACAGGTCACCGGAGGCATAGGACGCGCTCCAGACCACTTCATCGACACCGTCATGCACCACCAGGTCAATGGTCGCGGCATCGCATGCGCCGCTGACATGGGCAGAGGCGACCATATCATCAAGCCACGCCTGCTCCACCGAGACTGTGCACTCGCTTGCCGCAGCCTGTTGAGCAATGGCAGGGGTTGGCGCTCCGGAAGAAAAAAGGCCAAGGAGGAGAACAGCAAGCATAACCGCGCCGTTGATCGAGCTCGAAAAACCTGACAGCGCCGCAATCCGTTTGCCGATAGTCATAGAATATCCCCCGCCGAGCCGGCCTCTCCGGGCAAGCTCATCCTCATCCCAAATCACACCAGAATCCGTGGCAACGCAACGGAAATCTGGTGTCCATTCGGGAAGGTTCTGCACGGGTTTCAACCGATACGGGGACACTCCCGGGACCCCCGGCCCTAATCGTCCTCGTCGACGACCCTGAGCTTGAGCGTCGAGGATCGCGGTTCGAACTTCGGGGCCTGATCGGGGATCGCGGGGCGATCTGCTGTCTGCGGTTTGGCGGCAACCGGTTTGGCCTCATCCGCCAGCTGCGCGAACTCCAGCGCCTCGATCCTGGCGCCGCGCTTGGTCAGCTTGTCGGACGAGGTCAGGATCAGGTCGACATCCTTCTGCGCCATCGAGAAATGCGCCTGCAGCTTGCGCACCCTGTCGTCCAGCCGCGAGAGGTCTTCCATCAGCCGGACAACCTCGCCCTGGATCAGATGCGCCTGTTCGCGCATCCGCGCATCCTTGAGCAGCGCCTGGATCACCTGGATCGACAGCATCAAGAGCGACGGAGACACGATCACCACGCGTGAGCGCTGCGCCTTGTGAACGATCGCCTCGAATTTTTCGTGGATCTCGGCAAAGATCGATTCCGACGGCACGAACAGGAAGGCCGTGTCCTGGGTTTCGCCGGCAATCAGGTACTTGTCGGCAATATCCCGGATATGGACCTCCATGTCCCGGCGGAAGCGTTGGTGCGCACTCTGCGCGGCCTGTTCGCCACTGCCTTCGGCCTCCGCCTCGCGCATGGCGTTCCAGGCTTCCAGCGGGAATTTCGCGTCGATGACAAGGTCCGGCGCGCCGTTCGGCATGGCGATGGTGCAGTCCGGCCGCATGCCGTTCGACAAGGTCGGCTGAAACCGGAACGCCCCCATCGGCAGTCCGTCCTTGATGATGGTTTCCATCCGAGACTGGCCGAAGGCGCCGCGGGTCTGCTTGTTCGACAGGATCGCCTGCAGCCCGACCACGTCGCGCGCCAGCGACTGGATGTTGTTCTGGGCCGTGTCGATCACCGCCAGTCGCTCCTGCAGTTTCGACAGGTTCTCGTGCGTCGATTTGGTCTGCTCGGTGATCGAGGACCCCAGCCGCTGGGTCATGCCGTCGATGCGCTGGCCGATCGCCTGGTTCAGTTCTGCCTGGCGGGCGCCGAACAGTTCCGCCATGGTGCCCATGCGGCCCTGCATTTCCGACTGCGCCTTGAGGATCTCGGCGAGCCGCGCTTCGGCCTGGGCCGTCCGTGCCGCTGCTTCGGCTTCCGCCGCGGCCCGTCTGCGGCCAGCGCGGGTCAGGCTCAACACCAGCCAGACGGCAAGCAGCAGCAGCGCTGCAAGTCCGCCCGCAAGGCTTTCCCCCAGCGTGACCATGTGGCCATTGAGTTCGAAAAGCGGAATTGAAAACAGCGTCGCGCCGGTCTGCATGATCATGGCCTAGCTGATTCTCCGGCTTTTGTCAGATCAAAACAAGAACACTGGGCCCCGGCGATGCCGGGCACAGATTGACGCCGCGCGGATCAATGACTATTTCACCGCCATGACCATCAAGCCGATCATCTACTTGCCCGACCCTGTCCTCCGCCAGCAAAGCGTGGCGGTGGAGCGTGTCGATTCGGAAATGAACAGTTTCATCGATGACATGCTCGAGACCATGTATGACGCGCCCGGCATTGGCCTGGCGGCGATCCAGGTCGGCGTGCCGCGGCGGCTGCTGGTGATCGACATCGCCGGCAAGGACGAGGACCCCAATCCGCAGGTCTTCATCAATCCGGAGGTTCTGGCGACCGGCGACGAGACCAGTGTCTATGAAGAGGGGTGCCTCTCGATCCCGGATTACTATGCCGAAGTCGAGCGGCCGGCGACGATCACCGTCAGGCATCTCGATCGCGCTGGCAAGGAGCAGGTGACAGAGGCCGGCGGCCTGCTCGCCACCTGCCTGCAGCACGAAATCGACCACTTGAACGGCGTGCTGTTCATCGACCACATCTCCAAGCTCAAGCGGGACATGGTGGTGCGCAAGTTCACCAAGCTCGCCAAACAGCGCGTCACCGCCTGAGGCCGGGCCTGGAATTTGCCGTATGGCGGTCGTTCGCCTGCCGCGAATGTGTTTTGAGGAACCGCCAATGCGCATCATCTTCATGGGAACGCCGGATTATTCGGTGCCGACGCTTGAGGCGCTGCACGCGGCCGGTCACGAGATTGTCGCTGTCTACTCCCAGCCGCCGCGCCCGGCAGGCCGCCGCGGTCTGGAAGTGCTGCCGTCACCGGTGCACCGCGCTGCCGAGCGGCTGGGCATTCCGGTGTTCACGCCGAAAAGTCTGAAAAGCGAAGAGGAACAGGCAGCCTTCCGGGCGCTTGAAGCCGACGCGGCGGTGGTTGTCGCCTATGGCCTGATTCTCCCCAAAGCCATCCTCGATGCGCCGCGGCTTGGCGCCTGGAACGGCCACGCCTCGCTGCTGCCGCGCTGGCGCGGCGCGGCGCCGATCCAGCGCGCCATCATGTCAGGCGACACCGAGACCGGCGTGATGATCATGAAGATGGACGAAGGTCTCGACACCGGCCCTGTGGCGCTGACCCAGACCGTCGCCATCACGCCCTCCATGACCACCGGCGAACTCCACGACAGCCTGGCCGAAGTGACGGCTGAGCTGATGGTCGAGGCCATGGCACGGCTTGAATCCGAGGGTCTGCCGGTCACGCCGCAGCCCGATGACGGCGTTACCTATGCCGCCAAGATCGACAAGGCCGAAACCCGCGTCGATTTCGGTCGGTCGGCTCAGCAGGTGCATGACCATGTGCGTGGACTGGCGCCATCGCCCGGCGCCTGGTTTGAGCTGGAATCCGGCGGCCGCAGCGAGCGGGTCAAGCTGCTGGCAACCGAGTTGGCCGACATTGCCACACATCAGGCCGCCGCCGGGACCGCACTCGACGATCGGCTGACGATTGCCTGCGGCGAGGGCGCCATCCGGCTGCTCACCTTGCAGAAGGCCGGCGGCAAGCCGCTTGCAGCCGGGGATTTCCTGCGCGGAACGCCGGTTCCCCAAGGCACGGTGATCGGCTGATGCCGCGCTACCGGCTCGACATCGAATATGACGGCACCGGCTATGCCGGATGGCAGCGCCAGGACGATCATCCTTCGATCCAGCAGGCTATAGAGACCGCGATTCTGGGGTTTTGCGGCGAAACCGTGAGCATTCGCGGCGCCGGGCGGACCGATGCAGGCGTTCACGCGCTGGGGCAGGTCGCCCATGTCGATCTCGAAAAGATCTGGCCGGACGACACGGTGCGCGACGCCATCAACGCACATCTGCTGATGGCCAGGGAGCGGGTGGTCATCCTCGCAGCCCGGCAGGTCGACGAGGCGTTCGATGCCCGTTTTTCGGCGGTCAAACGGCACTATGTCTATCGCATCGTCTGCCGCCGCGCGCCGCTGGTCATCGAGAAGAACCGGGCGCTCTGGTCACCCAAGCCGCTGGATGCCGCCGCCATGCACGAGGCAGCGCAGCGCCTTGTCGGCCGGCATGATTTCACCACCTTCCGCTCGATGAGCTGCCAGGCCAACTCGCCCGTGCGCAGCCTCGAACGCCTCGATGTGGTCATGGGCGAGGCCGATGGTCTCATCGAAATCCATGCCTCCGCGCGCAGTTTCCTGCACAACCAGATCCGTTCCTTTGCGGGAACATTGCGGCTGGTCGGCGAAGGCAAGTGGTCGGCGGATGATGTCGAGGCGGCGCTGGCCGCAAGGGACCGCAAGGCCTGCGGCCCGGTGGCCGCACCCGAGGGCTTGTATTTCCGCGCCGTCGAGTATCCGGATCCGGAAATCTGAAGCCTGCTCTCCCGGCCGGATCTGCTGCCGACTTGCTTCGGGGTTGCCCGAGCCGCCGCCAGGACAGCCGGCAGGATCCCTTGAAAGGCCGTGATCCTCGGATTCCCCGAGTGAGCCACCGGGAGGTGCGAAACCGCAGATCGGCACGATTTCGAGAATTAGGAATCGGTTTTTAACCGAAAGGTAACGCAAACCACGGAAAGCTTATCGCGCCAGTATCCACGTTCGCGTGGACCGCATGATGCCGTTCTGGACGTCTTAGTTTCTGCGAGACATGTTGACGAATTTGCTCGAATTAGGGATTCCTGATGCTGATTTCGCGAAAATTGCCGCTTGCCGCAGCCCTGTTGACGATCGTTTCAATCGGTGTCTCCAGCGTTGTCAGCCTTCAGATCGGATCCAGCGCGGTCAACGAAAAGATTGTCGAGAAGCTTGAGGCCGTCGTTGACGGCCGGCGCAATCAGCTCGAAACCTTCCTCGCCAACCTGCAGCAGGATCTGGCGGCGACCTCGCAGAACAACCTGATGCGCATCGCGCTGGAAGGCTTCAAGTACGATTGGGGCTTCCTCGGAGCCGATGCAACCAACGAGCTGAAGCGGCGCTACATCACCGAAAATCCGTTTCCCGAAGGTGAGCGCCAGAAATATGACACGGCGCAGAAGCCGGACGACGCCAAGATCAGTTCCTACGACCAGACCCATGAGCGCTACAACGCACAGCTGCGCGAGATGGCTGAGAGCCGCGGATGGGAGGACTTCTTCCTCGTCGACATGAACGGCAACGTCATCTACTCGGTCAACAAATACGATGACTATGCCAGCAACCTGCGGTCCGATGCCTTAAAGAACACAGGAATTGGCAGGGTCTACGAGGGCATCGTCGGCGCCAACATCATCGACAAGACCGTGTTCGCGGATTATGCGGCCTATCCGCCGATCGGCAACCAGCCGGCGGCCTTTATGGGCCATGCCCTCAATTCGCAGATGGGCCCGGTCGGCGTCATCATCATCCGCGTGCCTACTGGCAAGATCGCCGAAATCATGTCCAACACCTCGGGTCTCGGCGAAACCGGCGAAACGGTTCTGCTCAATTCCGAGGGGTACCTGATCAGCGATTCGGTCCGGTCTCCCGAAAACGACATGCTCAGCGTCAAGGTTGACAGCGACCTTCTGCAGGACGCCAAGGGCAGCGCCGTGATCACCGGCACGCTCGACGGCTATCGCAACATGCAGGCCGACGTTGCCATGACCGGCGTCAAGTTCGATGGTGCGGAGTGGTCCGTCGCAGCCCTGATCGACAAGAGCGAGGCCGGCGCCAGCATGGTGATGATGCGCAATGCCATCCTCGGCATCTCGCTCCTGCTTCTGCTTGGCGCCATCGCCGTCTCCACCTGGTTCTCGCGGTCGATGACCAAGCCGATCGAGGCGCTGGTCGAAAACATGCGGCGCCTTGCCGAAGGCGACACCACGATCGAGCTTGCCGGTGAAAACCGCAAGGACGAGATCGGTGAAATGGTCCGTTCGGTTGCGGTTTTCCGCAACGCGGCGATCGAGAAAGTCGAGCTTGAGCGCGAGGCTGACGAGACCCGCTCCCAGACCGAGAAAAGACGCCATGACCGCGAGGTGGCCAAGGCCGAGGAAGCCGCGCAGATGCAGCAGGCGGTCGACGAACTGGCCGATGGCCTGCGCAAGCTGTCCGACGGTGACCTGACGATCCGGCTCGACCGGCCGTTCATGGAAAGCCTCGACAGGCTCCGGCTCGATTTCAACGCGTCGGTTGAAAAGCTCAATGCAACGCTGAGCGATGTCAGCGAGAACATTCTTGGCATCAATGGCGACACCGGTGAGCTGCGCGCAGCCGCCGATGACCTGTCGCGGCGCACCGAGCAGCAGGCTGCCTCGCTCGAGGAGACCTCCGCGGCGCTTGACGAGATCACCGCCACGGTCAAGAACTCTTCCCAGCGGGCCGACGAGGCGACAATCAAGGTCGCCGAGGCCAAGCAGTCGACCGAGACCTCAAGCAAGGTGGTGGCCGAGGCAATCAGCGCCATGGGCCGGATCGAGGATGCCTCCGGCGAGATTTCCAAGATCATCAACGTGATCGATGAGATTGCCTTCCAGACCAACCTGCTGGCGCTCAACGCCGGTGTCGAGGCGGCCCGTGCCGGCGAAGCCGGGAAAGGCTTTGCCGTTGTCGCCCAGGAAGTCCGGGAACTGGCACAGCGCTCCGCAACCGCGGCGAAGGACATCAAGGACCTGATCAACAAGTCGGGCGACGAGGTCAAGTCCGGCGTGACGCTGGTCCGCGAGACCGGCGATGCGCTCGGCCTGATCGCGGAGCATGTCAGCGCCATCAACGATCAGATCAACTCGATCGCAACGGCTGCACGCGAGCAGGCGGGCGGGCTCACCGAGATCAACTCCGCGGTCAACCAGATGGATCAGGTGACCCAGCAGAACGCCGCCATGGTCGAGGAAACCACCGCCGTCACCCACCGTCTCACCAGCGGCGCGGCGTCGCTTGAAAACCTCGTCAGCCAGTTCAGGCTGACTGGCAGCCACCCGGCTTCTGTTCCTGTCCGCACGGCCATGCCGGCTCCGGCCAGGCAGACCGCCGCTCCGGTACCGGCCGCGCGTCCGAAAGGTCCGGCAGGCGTCAGTGCTTCCACTTCCGGGTCGCGTCCGGTGCAGTCGCCGGCCCGAAACATGCTGAAAACCGTCGCCAATGCCTTTGGTGCCGGCAAGTCCAACAACTCAACCGCAGCGTCTCAGGACGACTGGGAGGAATTCTGATGCAAGAATCCGCAAACAACAACGTGGCCAACAACGGCTATCTTGAAATCATCTCGTTCCATCTGGGCAAGCAGGTGTTCTGCGTCAACATCATGTCGGTCCGCGAAATCCGCGGCTGGGCACCGTCGACCACCCTGCCGCACTCGCCGCCGCACGTGCTGGGCGTGATCAACCTGCGCGGATCGGTGATCCCGGTCATCGACATGGCCATCCGCCTCGGCCTGCCGGCGATCAAGCCGACCGAGCGCTCGGCGATCATCGTCACCAACATCGCCGGCAAGCTGGTTGGCCTGCTGGTCGAGAACGTGTCCGACATGATCACCGTCAACAATGCCGATCTGCAGCCCGCGCCGGATGTCCTGCCGGCCGCCGAACGTGCGCTGACCAAGGCGATCATTCCGGTCGACGAGCAGATGATCTGCTATCTCGATCTTGATGCGCTGTTCTCGACCGACGAGGATATGGCCGCCTGATCATCCGCGGCTGGTTCTTGCATCAAGCCATCCCCGTACCGTTCGGATGAACGGCGCAGGGGTGGCTTTTGCATGTCCGGCCGCGACTGGGCCCTGTCAGCCGGCCAGTGCGCTGAAAGCGATTTCCGAGATCGTCAGCCCGGCCATCACCATCATCAGGGTGATGAAGATGGAGATCATCAGATCACCGTCGAGGCACATCCGGACCACCCGGTAGTACAGCCAGATGACCACCACGTAGACGGCCAGCGAGATGAAGGCGCTGGCGGTGTCGGAGACCGGGGTCAGGTAGCGCAGCGCCGCGGGGAAAAACCCGATATAGGCCGACAAAAGCCCGAACCAGTTGTTGACGACCACCAGCCGCGAAGCCTTGGCCGAGAGGCCGAACAGCTGGCAGACCGCCAGCAGCAGCAGCGCCGGCAGCACCCATGCCGCCACGTCGAACCCGGTCGAGACGAAAAAGAACCTGAACAGGCCTTCTGCCGTATCGGGCCGGGTTTCCGGCGCCGCGCGCCAGATCCCGGTCCACAGGAAGCACTGCACAGGCCAGGCCCAGAAAAACGCGCCGAACGACCGCCAGAACCCGTCCGGAGAGGTGTCGAACAGGCGCAGGCCGCCGCGGTTCCCGAGGATCAGGTAGAAAAGCCCGGCCAGGGACCGGCCGGCCTCCAGCCGTGTCGGGACGACGCCACCCGCCAAGATCAGCGCGCCTTGGTGCCGGAAGCCCGGCGCTCGAACCAGCGCTCGAGGAACAGCTCGTAGATGCCGGTCAGGCTTTCCAGGTCGCTGAGCGCAACCCGCTCGTCGACCATGTGCATGGTCTTGCCGACAAGCCCGAACTCGACGACCGGGCAGTAATCCTTGATGAAGCGTGCATCAGAGGTGCCGCCGGTGGTCGACAGCACCGGTGTTTTCCCGGTTGCCTCTGCGACCGCTTCCGACAGCGCATCGATCAGTGCTGCGTCCCGTGTCAGGAAGGAGGGCGAGGAGCGGGCGTCGAACTCCACGCTGTAACGCACCGGGCCGCGCCCGGGCCGCAGTCCCGCGTCCCCGGCCGCCCGTTCCAGCCGGGCGCGCAATTCGTCCGCAAGGGTTTCGGCGGTCCAGAAGTCGTTGAAGCGGATGTTGAAGCGGGCGGTCGTCCGCGCCGGGATGACGTTGGTCGCCACGTTGCCGGTATCGATGCTGGTGATCTCGAGATTGGACGGCGGGAAGCGATCGTTGCCGGCATCAAGCGGCGGATCCAGCAACGCGCCGGCAAGCGCGACCAGCCCGCGCAGCGGATTGTCGGCAAGATGCGGGTAGGCGACATGGCCCTGCACGCCCTCGACCGTCAGCGTACCCGACAGCGAGCCGCGCCGTCCGATCTTGATCATGTCGCCCATCTGCTCCGGATTGGTCGGTTCGCCGACCACCGCCGCATCCCAGTGCACTCCCTTAGCCTTTGCATAGGCGAGAAGCTTCTCGGTGCCGTTGATCGACGGGCCTTCCTCGTCGCCGGTGATCAGCAACGACACCGAACCCTCGGGCGCCCCGCGGCGTTCGATCAGGCGCGCCAGGGCGGAGACGAAACAGGCGATGCCGCCCTTCATGTCGACCGCGCCGCGGCCATACATCTCGCCACCCACGATCTCGGCGCCGAACGGCCCTTGCGTCCAGGCGGCCTCGTCGCCCACCGGCACCACGTCGGTGTGCCCGGCAAACATCAGGTGCGGGCCGCTGGACCCCAGCCGGGAGTAGAGATTTTCCACATCCGGCGTGCCCTCGTCGGAGAAGGTCACACGGTCGTTGGCAAAGCCCAGCTGGCTCAGCATTCCGGCAAGCGTGGTCAGCGCCCCGCCCTCTTCGGGGGTCACGGAAGGACAGCGGATCAGCGCGGCAAGTGTCTGGGTCGGATCGGTAAGGTTCATGCGTCGTGATTAGACGATTGCCCCGATGCTGTCGACTGTTCTGACACGTTGCGACGGCTTGCCACCAGGCCGGATAACCGAAACCCGGGCAGCCACTATGCGCTGTCGGAGTCGTCATCCTCCTGAACGCCGATAGCCGAAACGCTGCCGCGGCCCGATCCGGTCTCGATTCTCCCCTTCAGATTGTTCAGATCGCGCTGTGTCGTTCCCCAGTCGGCGCTGAAGAACCAGCATTCGTCTTCAAAGGTTACATCGCTGGCAGGCACCGCTTTGAGCCCCGCGGTGATCTTGCCTGTCGACGTGCCTTCCGTGAACTGCACCCAGAAATCATTCATCTCGGTCTCTCCCGGTTGTTCTGTCTGGAACTGAGGTGCCGACGGAAGCACACAGAAAGAACAGCTCAAAGAGCAGCCATGGGTGATAGTGAATGCCGCAACAAAACAACTAAAGGATGCAATATCTCCGGCGCCAACTCACGCGTGGGCGGGGTTGGCGGCAACGCCCGCCTCAGGCAAGACCACGCGGTTTCGTACAGGCGCCTGGCATCACCGGCCGTTTCGGATCCGGCCTGCGCCATTCAATCGGAGGCAAGCTAGTATCCCGGCTGGTCCGGCGCCGGTCCGTGCTTGTTCGGGCCTTTGGTGGGTGGCCAGAGCATGATGATCAGCAGCATGAAGAAGGACGCGGCGGGAATGACCAGAACGCCCACCAGAATGCCGGGCAGGCCGGCGTCATGCAGCCGCTTTATGCTCATCACCGCGATCGACCATGTGGCCGCCAGAACGGTCAGGATGATGCCGAAGCCGGCCATGGTCATGGCGCTGCTGTCGGGTTCGGCGCCGACCGCGGCCGAAACCGGGACCGACACCACCGCCATCCAGAACAGCAGGGCCCAGGCATAGGTCCGGCGCGACAGCCGGCCGGACACGCTGAACAGAAGCCAGCGCATGCCGGAACCGGGCCGCCGCGCCATGCGGTCCTAGTCCCTGAGCAGTTCGTTGATGCCGGTCTTCGACCGGGTCTGTGCGTCGACCGTCTTGACGATCACTGCGCAATAGAGGTTCGGTGCGGCCGCGCCGTTGCCCATGGTGCCCGAGGTCGGCATCGAGCCGGCGACGACCACCGAATAGGGCGGCACTTCGCCGTAGCTGACTTCGCCGGTCATCCGATTGACGATCTTGGTCGACTTGCCGATGTAGACGCCCATGCCGAGCACCGACCCTTCGCGGACGATGCAGCCTTCCACGACCTCCGAGCGTGCGCCGATGAAGCAATTGTCCTCGATGATGGTCGGGCCCGCCTGCAGCGGT
>JAHJUC010000525.1 GCA_018829385.1 Alphaproteobacteria bacterium | reverse complement strand
GTGATACCCGCCGTCATATCTGCGCGTCCGGTAGATGGACAACGAGGCCGTCGAGATCATCGGTGATGGCGATCTGGCAGGACAGGCGGCTCGCAGGCCTGACCTCGCTGGCGGCGAAATCGAGCATGCCCCGTTCGTCGTCGGATGCCTCTCCGACCGCCGATGTCCAGTCCTCATCGACATAGACGTGGCAGGTGGCGCACATCATCGAGCCGCCGCATTCGGCGACGATCCCCCCGACGCCGTTGGCCAGCGCCGTCTGCATGACGCTGTCGCCGCCGGAGGCCTCGACCGTGGTGCGACCGCCATCGGCGGAGACGAATGTGATCTTCGGCATTACCGGTTTCCTCGGATCTGGTCGGTTGAGCCGCGCATGTCAGTTGAGCCTGACATTCAGTTAAGCCTGACTGGCAGGCTGAGCGGGCCGCGGAAACCAAAACCCCACCAGACCACCTTCTCCGGCTCGACCAGCTGCATGTCGGGGAAGCGCTCGAAGATCATCGGCAGCATGATCCTGCCGATGGTGGCGCGCGCCAGATGCGTGCCCATGCAGTGATGCGGGCCGCTGCCGAAACTCTGGTGCGGGGTCTTGGGCCGCAGCGCATTGTAGAGATGGCCGTCCTCGAACAGCTCCTCGTCATGGTTGGCCGAGGCCTGGACGGTCATGATGATCTCGCCCTTGCGGATGTCGATGCCGCGGATCTGGGTATCCTCGTTGGCGCAGCGCGAGCTGGCCTGGATCGGCGCGACCCAGCGCAAGCCCTCCTCGAAGGCGGCGCTCCAGTTGCCGGTGCGCTTGATCTCGTCGAGCTGGTCGGGATTGGTCAGCAGACCGTAGAGCACGGTGAGCAGGGAATCGCGCGGCTCGTTGATGCCGCCGCCGATGGCGATCTTCAGGTTGGCGAGAACCTGGCTGAAGGGGATCGGGTCCTCGGCGTTGATCATGACGGAGAGCGCCGACTGGTCGGGCTCGGCTTTCAGCAGCGGCACCCGGCTTTCCACCATGGCGTTCATGGCGGCGTGGCAGGCATCGACGCGGGCGAAGGGTTCGTCGGCGTAGCCGAAATTGCCGGCGCCGTCGATCAGCGCCTGGCTCCAGTACTGCATCTCCTCGTCGGTGGCGTCGGGGATGCCCAGGATGATCGCCAGGATGCGTGCCGCCAGCGGGCCTGCGAGCGCGGGAAACAGGTCGACGGTCTCGTCGCGCGGCAGCCGGTCGAGATACTCGCCGGCGAGCTTCTCATAGGCCGGGATCCACAGGGTCTTGAGATTGGCCGGCGAGAAGGTCGGGGTCATCGCCATGCGCTCGCGCATGTGCTCCTCGCCATCCTTGCGCATCAGGGTGTGGGCCTGGAACGCCCTCTGCATCGGCGTGTTGGGATCGTTGTTGCTGAACAGCGCCGCATTGTCCTTGACCGCGCGGGTGTCGGCCGCCTTGGTCAGCATGGTCCTGCCGATCGACTTGACGGTGACCACCGGGGTTTCCGCCCTGAGCCGGCGATAGACCGAATAGGGATCGCGGGTCAGCTGATCTATGGTGATGGTTTCGTCCGTTGGCGCAAAAGCCATTGTCGCGTAGCCCTCCCAAGCCGTGCCGCACATCCTCCGTGTCGCGGGAACAACCTTAGGGACAATGGTTCAATCGAACAATTAGATGAAATTGATTTGGCAAATCAGATTTTCTGATATTACTGTCTCGATCTCTTCGGCGACCAGGGACTCCCGCGATGAAACAACCCAGTCTGCTGGCGATGGATTTCGCCGCGCTGCGCACCTTGCGGCTGCTTTACGAAAACCGCTCGTTCACGGAAACGGCGGAGGTTCTCGGCGTCAACCAGTCGGCGGTCAGCTACACCATCGAGAAGCTGCGCCGCGCCTTCAGCGATCCGCTGTTCTTCCGGCAGGGCGGCCGCGTGGTGCCGACGGAGCGCTGCGGCATCATCGTCACATCGGTGATGCGGATGCTCGACGAGATCGAGGCGTTGGCAACCCCGGTCTCCTTCGATCCGGCGGCCGCGGAGCAGACGGTGACGATCGCCTGCAACTATTATGAGCGGCAGATCATCCTGCCCGGCGTCGTCAAGGCGCTCAGGGAACGGGCGCCGGGGATCAGGATCACCGCGCTGAACTCGACCACGCAGGGCATCCAGCTTCTGAAGATGTCGGACGCGGACCTCTTGATCGGGCCGCTGCAGGCGGACGGGCACGAATTCTATTCCCGCACGCTCTTGGGCGAACGCTATGTCTGCGTCATGGACCGGGACAACGCGCTCGCGGAGCAGCCGCTGACGCTCGAACAATATGTCGCCGCCCCGCACGCGACCGTGACCTATGGCGGCACCTGGCGCTCGCGCTACCTGCTGCAGCTCGACACGCTGGGGCAAAGGCTCAACACGGTGCTCGAGGTGCCGAGCCCGGCGGGGCTCGAGAGGGTGATCGCCGGCACCGACCTGATCGCCACCGTGCCGGGCCGCGTCGCCGAGACCTACAGCGACGCGGTCAGGATCGTCCAGTC
>JAHJUC010000067.1 GCA_018829385.1 Alphaproteobacteria bacterium | reverse complement strand
CCCGATGCCATCAACATCGGCATCATGCACACAAGCCTCGGCGGCGCCCCCGGGCACGATCCCTATGCGCCGTGCAGCCCCGCCGACCTGCAGGCCACCGGCTATGACTACTGGGCGCTGGGACACATCCACAAGCGCTCCGTCGTCACCGATTCGGCTACCATCGTCATGCCAGGCATGCCGCAGGGCCGCGACATCAACGAGGACGGCCCCAAATCCGTCACCCTCGTAACCATCGGCGATGATGGTACGGTGAGCCTTGAAGAGAGGCAGACCGCCCTCGCCGAATTTGCCCGGGTCACCGTCGACGCCACAGGCTTCAGTGAATGGAGCGACCTGGCAGGCGCACTCACCGATGCGCTGACACCGGCCCGCTCCGCCTCAACCGCGCCCCAACTGGTGGTCAGGCTCGCGGTCTCGGGGCAAACGCCGCTGGCCTGGCGCATGCGCCGCGATGCCGATGTGCTTTTTGCCGAGGCCGAAGAACGGGCCGCGCAGATCGGCGGCGTCTGGATCGAGAAGATCGAGATCGGCTGCACGCCGCCTCGTATGGCTGAAGCATCGGCGACCGACCCGCTGCATGAACTCAGGGCCCTGATCGACAACGCCATTCTCGGCTCCGATGCCTATGAGGTCGCGCTGGCGGCTGTCGCCGACACCTTGCAGGCGCAGCTGCCGACCGATCTTCGCGATCTCTTCGGCACGGATGAGGCCGAGACCAGGGCGCGACGCATGGAGCTTGCCCGCCAGGGCGCGGAAGACGTGCTCGCCCGGCTGCAGCCAGGTCACGCCACCGGCAGCGAGACCGCCTGATGCGCCTCAATCGCCTCGACCTCACCCGCTACGGCAAGTTCACCGATCACCGGATCGATTTCGGATCGTCCCCGACCGGCGGCTGTGACCTGCACATTGTCTACGGCCCGAACGAGGCTGGCAAATCGACCCTGTTCAGCGCCTGGCTCGACCTGCTGTTCGGCATCGGCGCGCAAAGCAGCTACAATTTCCTCCACCCCTACCCCAACATGCAGATCGGCGCCGCCATCGACATCGATGGCCGGACGCAAGAATTCGTCCGCATCAAGCGGCAGCAGAACAGCCTGCTCGACAATCGCGACCAACCCGTCTCCGACGGCGCGCTGCTCTCGGGCCTCGGCGGGCTCGACCGCGACAGCTACCAGACCATGTTCTCGCTCGATGACGAGAGCCTTGAACAGGGCGGCGAAAGCATTCTCGCCAGCCGCGGCGATCTGGGCGAACTGCTGTTCTCGGCCAGCGCCGGCCTTGGCGACCTCTCCCAGCGGCTGATCGGGATCCGCACTGAAACCGAGGACTTCTTCAAGCCCCGCGCCCAGAAGCGCATCCTTGGCGAACTCAAGGCCGAACTTGCCGAGCTCAAGGCCGAGCGTGACCGGATCGACACCCAGGCCAGCAGGTTTGCCCAGCTGAGCAAGGAGCTGGAGGAGGCAAGTGCCCGCCACGTCGAGGCCGGCGGCGAACGCAAGCGCCTTCGCGTGCGCCTGTCGGCAATCGACCGCCTGCTGACGGCACGTCCCCGCCTCGCCGAACTCGAGCGGGTGCAGGCCGACCTCGAACCGCTCTCCGACCTGCCGGACGCCGCGCCCGAATGGCGCCAGCAGGTCCGCGATCTCGGCGAGCAGGAGGCGGCTCTTGAAGCCGCGGGCGCTGCACTGGAAGCCGAGATCGAACGGCTGGCCGCGGAGCGGGATACGCTGGATGTCGATGCCGCGATCCTGGCGCTGCAGGACCGTCTGGGCGAACTCGCCCGGCTGCGCACCCGCCACGACGCTGCCGGCGAGGATCTGCCGGAGCGGCGCGCAGCACTGGCCCGCATCGACGGGCGGATCGAGCAATATCTCGCCCGCCTCGGGCAACAGCCTGGCTCCAGAGCTGACGACCTGCTGCTCGACACCTCCAGGACAGCCACGCTGCGCGAGCTGATCGACGCCCGTTCAAGCCTCGATGTGCGGCTCGCCACCGCCCGCAAGGAAGCCGCCGACGCGCTTGCCAACCGCGACGAGGCGCGGGCGCGTCTGCTCTCGGCAGGCGAAGCACCGGTACCCGGAGCACAGGAGCATCGGGAAGCCCGGATGGCGGCGCTCAGCGAAATGCTGGCGCTGCTGCGCAACGACGATCATGATCTGCGCTGCCTGACCGCGAGCCGCGCCGTGGCCGCCGCGCGCGAGACATGCCATGCGCTGATCGAGACGCTGGCCCCGTGGACCGGCGAGACCGGGCAATTGCGCGCCATGCTGCCGCCATCGGCGGAAACGATCCGCGGATGGAAATCCGCCATCGAGGATCTCAACCGCAAACGCATCTCGACCGACGAGGAGATTGCCCGCCTCGGCCAGACGCTCAAGCGCCTCGAGGCTGAGGCGGCAGCCCTCACCCGGTCGGGCGCGCTGCCGTCAACCGCGCAAACCGAAGCGCTGCGCACCGCGCGCGACAAGGCCTGGGAAAACCACAAGGCCACGCTCGATCCGGAGACCGCGAGAGCCTTTGAAGCCGCCATGCAGGCCCATGACGACGCCACTGACAAGCGCGCCGCGCACCAGGCCGATGTCGCCAGGCTCAACGAGAACTCGGTGCAGTCTGACATCGCCAGGGCTGGCCTTGAAGGCGCACAGACGGCTCGCGCCAGTCTCGAGAAGGCGCTGGCTGATCTGGGCGATCGGATCGCCGCTGCTATCGGGCAGATTTCGCCCGCCCTGCCGGCCGGCATGACGCCGG
Organism: Alphaproteobacteria bacterium; assembly: GCA_018829385.1. GTDB lineage: Bacteria > Pseudomonadota > Alphaproteobacteria > Rhizobiales > Rhizobiaceae > Hoeflea. Next base: position 495 of record JAHJUC010000067.1, on the reverse strand, counting down.
AGACCTTGCAGCAGTGGCTCGATCGCAGGGACCAGGTTCTGCAAGCCGACGAGGTTCTCCTTGCCCGCCTCCGCGAACTGGAGATTGCCGAACAGGACCGGCGCACCGCTGCTGCGCGGCTATCCCGGTTGCTCTCACCGCTCGACCCGGAGGCCGACCCGAACCCAGACCTTGAGACGCTCCTCGCCCGCGCGCAAAACCTCGTCAGCCGGGAAGCGAAACTTGATGGCTACCGCCAGGCACTGGCGGAACAGGAGCGCACGCTCGCCCGGCGGCAGCGCGATGTCGAGAGTACCGAAGCCGAAGCGCAGGCCTGGATGCTGGCCTGGAAACAGGCCTGCGACGGCTGCTGGCTTGGCAACGCAGCAAAGGCCCCGACCGCCGCGGAAGTGCGCGAGGCCCTGCCGCTGCTTGCCGAACTGGCGACCGCGATCCATGAGCGCGACGGCCTCGCCGACCGCATCGCCAAGATGCAGCGGGACCAGGCCGACTATG
>JAHJUC010000524.1 GCA_018829385.1 Alphaproteobacteria bacterium | reverse complement strand
GCCGTCACCGGTCAGCGCCTGCTGGAACTGGTCGAAGAAGGGCCGGCGCCAGTTGTTGAGCGCGACCGAGACCTGCACGCCGAAATAGGTGGTGAACAGGATGAAAACCGAGCCGAGAATCGACCAGAGCTGCCACTTGTGTGGAGAATAGAAGAACCAGAAGGCGGCGAAAGCCAGCGACCAAGTGGTGTAGTACACATAAAACCAGAGAAAGGACTGGGTGTAGAAATAACTCAGTCCGACAATCGGCTCGCCTTCGGGTTCGGGCAATGCAAAGCCCAGTGCGGCGCCGACCGTGTCACCCGCCCCGTACCAGACGAGGATCCCGAGGCCCGCCCAGATGAGAACAGACGGGAAGAAGATTTTCGGTTTCGGGAAGAAAGATTCAAACACGGGCGGGATCCTGGACTGTGTCCTGCCTGGCAGGACGTGATTCGTCGTGAGTTGGTCAGATACCTAGGACACCAGGAGAAATACGGCAATCCGGGTCCATCAGGCATCACTGCATTGTGCTAAAACAATGGCCCGCCCATTCATTTCATTGCCGATCACATCGATGTGACCGGTGGCGGTTGCCCCAAGGACAGGGAGGGGTCAGGCTGGGCGCGGCCTGGAGAACGCAAGCACGATGGCACCCGAGGCGAGCAAACCGGCAGCGGCAGCAAGGCTTGCCCAGGTGTAGGTTCCGGACCAGTCGGCGAGGTAGCCGGCAACAACCGGGCCGAGGATCTGACCGGTTCCGAACGCCGCCGTCATCAAAGCAAGCGCCCGGCGCGGGCTTTCCCCGGCCAGTTGGCGGCCGACCTGAAGACCAAAGGCCGTGACCATGATGAAGGTGGCGCCGAGCAGCACACCGCCGACGATCGGTCCGGCAGGCAGCGGCACGAGAACGCTTGCGGCCACGCCGAGCGCCTCGACCAGGCAGCCAAGCGCAAAGACATTGACCAGACCGACGCGCCTTACAGCGGGCATCCAGTAGGCCACCGATGGTGCCGCGGCGATGCCGGTGGCGAGCCAGACGCCCGCCTCAAACAGCGACGAGCCGCCACCATCGCGGACAATGGCAACGAGAAACGTCGCGGTGACGATGTAGCCGAAGCCGAAGATTCCGTAGGCAATGGTCAGGGCCAGCAGCGCCGGCGTCCAGATGAGCGCCGGCTCCTTTTTCGCCGGGCCCGGACGCACGACGTCCCGCGGCAGGTAGCGGATCACGAGCAACAGGCCGATGAAGGCCAGCAGCGCCGCCATGATCCAGGCCATGCGCCAGCCGCTGTCGGCCATGATGATCAGGCCGAACATGACGGCCGAGATGGAGATGCCGAAACCGACACCGCCAAAATGCGATGACTGGACCCAGGGCTTGCCGGCGGCAAGACCGTGCGAGAGCACGATCGCCGAGGTGAAGATCATGACGAAGGCGCTGGCGAGACCGGCGAGAAAGCGGATGGCGGCGAGAATGATGAAATTGCTCGACAGGCCCATGGCCAGCAGCAGCAGCGCGGTGGCAACCAGTCCCGTGAGTGCAACCTTGCGCTCGATGCCTTCGGCCCAGCCATAGGCGGCCAGAACGGCGCCGAGCAGGTAGCCCGCATAATTGGCCGAGGCGATCCATCCGGCCTCGGCAGGACCGAGGCCGAGGCCCGCCATCATGGCCGGGAGCACCGGGGTGTAGAAAAACCGCCCCAGGCCCATCGCCACGGCCATCGCCACGGCGCCGGCAAGGGCGGTGCGCAGCACGGTTGCGTCTGCTGAAAGGGCGATCGAAACAGGCTTTGGGGAGCTGGTCATGGCACGTGAAGGTGGGGATTGGAAAACGGGCGGACTTCGAAAAACCTTCAATGAACCCGAAACCGCGGCGAGGCAAGCGCGACCGGCCCGGACCTGCCGATTTGTCGGCTGCTCTCCAAGAGTTGATTGGAACCTTTCTTATCGATACCTATTTGTGCATTGCAGCATTCAGGAAAGGATTTTGCCATGAAAACCGTTATCATCACCGGATCGACCAGCGGAATAGGCCTGGGGATTGCCGAGACTTTCGCGCTCTCCGGCAACAATGTCGTGCTCAACGGCCTGGGCAAGCAGGACGAGATCGAGGCGACCCGGGCGCGGCTGGCGGCGCTTGGCGCGGGCGAGGTGATCTTTCACGGCGCCAACATGCTCAAGCCCGACGAAATCGCCGATCTGGTGAAGACCACCGAGGCAAAATTCGGCCGCGTCGATGTCATCGTGCCCAATGCCGGCATCCAGCACGTCGAGAAGATCGAGGACTTTCCGCCGGAGAAATGGGACGCTATCATTAGCATCAATCTGAGTTCGGCGTTCCACCTGATCCGTGCCGCGATGCCGGGAATGAAGGCAAACGGATTTGGCCGGATCATCGCGATTGCGTCGGCGCACGGGCTGGTCGCCTCCCCCTACAAGAGCGCCTACGTGGCCGCCAAGCACGGCATTCTCGGGCTCATCAAGACCGTGGCGCTGGAAGGCGCGGAATTCGGCATCACCGCCAACGCCATCTGCCCGGGTTATGTCGAAACGCCGCTGGTTACCGGCCAGATCGCCGATACCGCCAAGGCGCGGAACATGACCGAGGACGAGGTCATCAACGAGGTCATCCTGAAGGCGCAGCCGACCAAGCAATTCGTGCAGGTCGGCCAGATTGCGGCGCTGGCCAGTTACCTGGCGTCCGACCAGGCGGCACAGATCACCGGCGCCGCCTTGCCGATGGATGGCGGCTGGACCGCGCAATGACCACGGCAAGAGCGGCCAAGGCCGGACCCGCGCGCGCGGCCAAGGCCGGCAAGACGGACATCCGCAGGATCAACCTGGCGCTTCAGGGTGGAGGCGCGCACGGCGCCTTCACCTGGGGCGTGATCGACCGGTTGCTCGACGAACCCAACATCGAGTTCGAAGGGCTGTCGGGGACCAGCGCCGGCGCCGTGAACGCGGTGGTGCTGGCGCACGGGCTGATGGAGGCCGGACGCATCGGCGGACAGGCGGCGCTGGAGGATTTCTGGCGCCGCTCCAGCCGCGGCGGCTCGGTCTGGTCGCCTGTCAGCTCCCTGCCGCAAGGGGTCATCCCGGGGATGGAATTCCTCTCGGCCGCGACCTATGCGGCCTTCGACACCATGACACGGACCTTCTCG
>JAHJUC010000523.1 GCA_018829385.1 Alphaproteobacteria bacterium | reverse complement strand
CGCGTCGACAATTTCGCCTGGCCGCGGCAAGATCCGTAAGCTCTCTGCCCGTCAAGCCCGTACCGCGCCCAATCGTCTGCTTTGGGCGCGGCACGTCTGCAACACGGATGCTCAGCGAGGCAGGTCTGTCGCCCCCATCAGGCTCAGATCAATTTCCCGCGCCGCCTGGCGCCCTTCGCGGATCGCCCAGACAACCAGGCTCTGGCCGCGGCGCACGTCGCCGGCTGCCCAGAGCTTGTCCACCGACGTGCGGTAATCGGTTTCGTTGGCCGAGATGTTGCTCGAGCCGCGGCGGTCGGTATCGATCGACAGCTTTACGCCAAGCTCGCTGACCACACCGGTATCGAGAACCCCGCGGAAGCCGATCGCCACGAACACCAGATCGGCCTTGATGACGAACTCGGTTCCGGCAACGGGTTTGCGCTTCTCGTCGACGTGACAGCACTTGACGCCGGTCAGAATGCCGTTTTCGCCAACCAGTTCGAGCGTGCCGACCTGGAACTCGCGAACCGCACCTTCCGCCTGCGAGGATGACGTGCGCATCTTCGTCGCCCAGTAGGGCCAGACAGCAAGCTTGTCTTCCTTCTCGGGCGGCTGCGGACGGATGTCGAGCTGCGTAACCTTGACGGCGCCCTGCCGGAAGGCGGTCCCGACGCAGTCGGACGCCGTGTCGCCGCCGCCGATCACCACCACATGCTTGCCGCCTGCAAGCACCGGATCCGAAGGCCAGCCGACATTGTCGATGCTTTCGCGCGCCACCCGCTTGTTCTGCTGAACCAGGTAGGGCATCGCATCATGCACGCCGATCAGGTCCGCGCCCGGAATGCCGACATCGCGCGGCTTTTCCGAACCGCCGCAGTAAAGCACGGCATCGTAGTCGGCGAGCAGCTCTTCCGTCGTCTTGTCGACGCCGACATTGACGTTGCAGAAGAAGGTGACACCCTCGCCTTCCATCTGCTCGACGCGGCGATCGATGAAATGCTTTTCCATCTTGAAGTCTGGAATGCCGTAGCGCAGCAATCCGCCGGGCCGGCTTTCCCGCTCGTAGACATGGACTTCATGGCCGACGCGACCGAGCTGCTGGGCCGCTGCCATGCCGGCCGGGCCAGAGCCGATGATGGCGACCTTCTTGCCGGTCTTCGTTGTCACCGGCTGCGGCACGATGAAGCCCATCTCGTAGGCCTTGTCGGCAATCGCCTGCTCGACCGTCTTGATCGTGACCGGCGCATCCTCGAGGTTGAGCGTGCAGGCTTCCTCGCACGGCGCCGGGCAGATCCGGCCGGTGAATTCGGGGAAATTGTTGGTCGAATGCAGGTTGCGGATCGCCTCTTCCCAGTTGTTGTTGTAGACCAGATCGTTCCAGTCGGGGATCTGGTTGTGCACCGGACAACCGGTCGGTCCGTGGCAATAGGGGATGCCACAATCCATGCAGCGCGCGGCCTGTTTCTGCACTTCCTGGTCACTCATCCGGATGGTGAACTCGCGGAAATGCCGGATGCGGTCGGACGCCGGCTGATACTTCGCGGTCTGCCTGTCGATTTCGAGAAAACCCGTTACCTTACCCATAATCTACTCCCTCACCGGATCACGACCGCGGTTCCCGATGCCGATACCATCAGCATCGAACCACTGGATCCGGTTGAAATATTTTCATAGTCCAGATCGATGCCGATAACGGCATTCGCACCCAGCTTCCGCGCCTCGTCCTGCATTTCCGAAAGCGCGATCTCGCGCGCCTCGCGCAATGCTTTCTCGTAAGCGCCCGAGCGGCCGCCAACTATGTCTCGAATGCCTGCGAAGATATCGCGGAAGATGTTCGTTCCGAGAATGGCCTCGCCCGTGACGATGCCCCTGTATTCGGTGATCTCCCGGCCTTCGATCGTGTTGGTTGTCGATGTGATCATGGATCTCATTCCGCCGCCACGCCCATCCGCATCCGTTCCATTTCCACAAGCGCACGCCGGTACTCGACCGGCATGACCTTGCGGAACTTCGGACGGAAGTCGGCCCAGTTGTCGAGGATCTCCTTGGCGCGGGAGGAACCGGTGTAATACATGTGGTTGGAGATAAGCTGGAACAGCCGCTCCTCGTCATGCCGGGTCATGTCCCCGCTGACATCCACCCGGCCCTTGTGCGCCAGGTCGCCGCCATGGTGATGCAGCTTTTCAAGGATGTCGTCTTCCTCGGGAACTGGTTCCAGCTCCACCATCGCCATGTTGCAGCGGCTGGCGAAATCACCGGCTTCGTCAAGCACATAGGCAACGCCGCCGGACATGCCGGCGGCAAAGTTGCGGCCGGTCTCGCCGATGACCACGACCAGACCGCCGGTCATATACTCGCAGCCATGGTCACCGACGCCCTCGACCACCGCGATGGCGCCCGAGTTGCGCACGGCAAAGCGTTCGCCGGCAACGCCGCGGAAGTAGCATTCACCCTCGATGGCGCCGTAAAGCACGGTGTTGCCGACGATGATCGACTTCTCCGCCACGATCGGCGAGTTCTCCGGCGGACGCACGATGATGCAGCCACCCGACAGACCCTTGCCGACATAGTCGTTGGCGTCTCCCGAGAGATCGAACGTGACCCCATGGGCGAGGAAGGCGCCGAAGGACTGCCCGGCGGTTCCCGTGAGCTTTACCGTGATCGTGTCTTCCGGCAGACCCTTGTGGCCGTAACGCTTGGCAACTTCGCCCGACAGCATCGCGCCGGCCGAGCGGTCGACATTCTTGATCTCGACGTCGAACTCGACCTTCTCCTTGTTCTCGAGCGCCGGCATCGCCTTCTCGATCAGTGTCCTGTCGAGAACATCGGCGATCGGGTGGATCTGGCGTTCGGTCCAGTAGGTCTTTTCCTTGGGCGCATCGGGCTTGTGGAAGATCCGGCTGAAATCCAGGCCCTTGGACTTCCAGTGCTCGATCATGCCGTCCTTGGCGAGCAGTTCCGACTGGCCGATGATCTCGTCGAGATTGCGGTAGCCCATCGCCGCCAGCCACTCGCGCACTTCCTCTGCAATGAAGAAGAAGTAGTTGACAACATGCTCGGGCGTTCCGTTGAAGCGCTTGCGCAGCACCGGATCCTGCGTGGCGACGCCAACCGGGCAGGTATTGAGGTGGCACTTGCGCATCATGATGCAGCCCGCGGCAATCAACGGCGCGGTGGAGAAGCCGAACTCGTCGGCCCCGAGCAACGCGCCGACAATCACGTCACGCCCGGTCTTGAGGCCGCCATCGACCTGCAGCGCGATGCGCGAGCGCAGGCCATTGAGCACCAGTGTCTGGTGGGTTTCGGCCAGGCCGATCTCCCAGGGGCTTCCGGCATGCTTGAGCGAGGTCAGCGGCGATGCGCCGGTGCCGCCGTCATAGCCCGAAATGGTGATGTGATCGGCGCGCGCCTTGGCCACGCCGGCCGCAACCGTGCCGACGCCCACTTCCGACACCAGCTTGACCGAGATATCGGCCTCCGGGTTGACGTTCTTCAGGTCGAAGATCAGCTGTGCCAGATCCTCGATCGAATAGATGTCATGGTGCGGCGGCGGCGAGATCAGCCCGACGCCAGGCGTCGAATGCCGGGTCTTGGCGATCGTCGCGTCGACCTTGTGGCCAGGCAACTGCCCGCCCTCGCCGGGCTTGGCGCCCTGGGCCACCTTGATCTGTATCATGTCGGCGTTGACCAGGTATTCGGTGGTCACGCCGAACCGGCCCGAGGCCACCTGCTTGATCGCCGAGCGTTCCGGATTGCGGCCGCCGCCATAGAGCGGCAGATAGCGATCCGGCTCCTCGCCGCCCTCTCCGGTGTTCGACTTTCCGCCGATCCGGTTCATCGCGATCGCCAAGGTCGTATGCGCTTCCCGGCTGATCGATCCGAACGACATGGCGCCGGTGGAGAACCGCTTCACGATGTCCGCGGCGGACTCCACCTCGTCAAGCGGCACCGGTTTGCGTCCGGCGGCTTCCGCGGTGCGGATCTCGAACAGGCCGCGGATCGCATTCATCCTGAGCGTCGAGCGGTTGACCATGTCGGCGAATTCCCGGTAGCGGTCCTTCGCATTGCCGCGCACGGCATGCTGCAGTGTCGCCACGGCATCCGGCGTCCAGGCATGTTCCTCGCCCCGCATCCTGTAGGCGTATTCGCCGCCCACTTCCAGGGAGGTAGCGAGCACCGGATCGTTCGAGAACGCCAGACGATGGCGCTCGGCCGTCTCGGAAGCGACCTCGTCCAGACCGACGCCTTCGATCGTGGTCGCGGTGCCGGTGAAATAGGTGTCGACGAAATCGCTCGACAACCCGATGGCGTCGAAGATCTGGGCGCCGCAATAGGACTGATAGGTCGAAATCCCCATCTTCGACATCACCTTGAGGATGCCCTTGCCAATCGCCTTGATGTAGCGCGAGACAACCTCGTACTGGTCGACTTCCGGCGGGAACTCGCCGCGCTTGTGCATGTCGAGCAGCGTGTCGAACGCCAGGTACGGGTTGATCGCCTCGGCGCCATAACCTGCCAGGCAGGCAAAATGGTGCACTTCGCGCGGCTCGCCGGATTCGACCACGAGGCCCACGGATGTCCTGAGACCCTTGCGGATCAGGTGATGATGCACGGCCGCCGTCGCCAGCAGCGCCGGAATCGCAATCCGGTCCGGCCCGATCTGGCGATCCGACAGGATGATGATGTTGTAGCCGCCGGTGACGGCTTCCTCGGCCCGGTCGCAAAGCCGGTCCAGCGCCGCCTTCATGCCATCCGAGCCCTTTTCGCTCGCATAGGTGAAGTCCAGCGTCTTGGTGTCGAACCGGTCCTCGGTGTGGCCGATCGAGCGGATCTTTTCGAGATCGCCATTGGTAAGGATCGGCTGACGCACTTCGAGCCGCTTCTTCTTTGCAGCCCCCTTGTGATCGAGAAGGTTCGGACGCGGTCCGATGAAGGACACCAGGCTCATCACCAGTTCTTCCCGGATCGGGTCGATCGGCGGGTTGGTCACCTGCGCGAAATTCTGCTTGAAATAGGTGTAGAGCAGCTTCGACTTCTGCGACATCGCGGAAATCGGCGTGTCGGTTCCCATCGAGCCGATGGCTTCCTGCCCGGTGGTCGCCATCGGCGCCATCAGGATCTTGGTGTCTTCCTGCGTGTAGCCGAAAGCCTGCTGGCGGTCGAGCAGCGACACGTCCTTGCGCAGGGCGCGCGGTTCGACCGGCTTGAGATCTTCCAGGATCAACTGGGTGCGTTCCAGCCACTCCCGGTAGGGGTGCTTCGCCGCCAGTCCCGACTTGACCTCCTCGTCGGAGATGATCCGGCCTTCTTCCATGTCGATCAGCAGCATCTTGCCCGGCTGCAGCCGCCACTTGGACACGATCGTGCTTTCATCCACCGGCAACACGCCGGCTTCGGACGCCATGATCACCCGGTCGTCATTGGTGACGATATAGCGCGCCGGCCGGAGACCGTTGCGGTCGAGCGTCGCGCCGATCTGCTGCCCGTCGGTAAAGGCAACCGCCGCCGGACCATCCCACGGCTCCATCAAGGCCGCGTGGTATTCGTAGAACGCCTTGCGCTCCGCACTCATCAGAGCGTT
>JAHJUC010000522.1 GCA_018829385.1 Alphaproteobacteria bacterium | reverse complement strand
TCCGCGCGCCAGCGCCTTGGAAAAGGCCTTGCGGGTTCCCGTCACCACCAGCGTGTCGCCGACCGACAGGGTCAGTTCCTCGAACGGCGGCAGAACCGGCACGTCGCGGCGCTGCAAGAGCCTGAGCGTCAGGTCTCCCAGACCGGGAAACATGCCCGCCTTGGCGGAGATGCCGACAAAGGGGTGATCGCGCGAAAGCGTGATCTCGCCGATGAACTGCGCGCCGGATTTGGCGCCCGCCGAGAGTTCCGCGACGCGTTCGGGCAGCAGCCGCGGCAAAATACCGAGCACATAGGCGCCACCGACCAGCGCCAGGATGACGCCCATGCCGGTGATGTCGAAGAAGCCGATCTCGTAGCCGTAGTCGCGCACCACGCCCGCCACCAGAAGGTTGGTCGACGAGCCGATCAGCGTGGTCATGCCGCCCAGAATGGTGATGAAGGACAGCGGCATGAACACCCGGCTTGGCGAAATCGACCGCTGCGCCGAAATCACCACCAGGATCGGGATAAAGATCACCACCACCGGCGTGTTGTTCAAAAACGCCGAAAACAGCGCCGCGCCGACCAGGATGAACAGGATTGGCCGGAAGGTGGCCGCACCGCCCATCCGTCCCAGTTTGCGCGCCGGCGCTTCCATCGCGTCGGTCGCAAACAGGCCTTGCCCGACGATCAGCAGCGCGATCACCGTGGCCAGCGCCGGATTGGAAAACCCGGCAAGAAGCTGCTCCGGTTCCAGCGGCGTGCCATCCGTCCCGGTGAAGGGGAAGACGCCGAACAGCACCAGCACGGCGGCAAGCGACACCAGCGAAACCGTCTCCATCGGCCAGCGCTCCGTCGCATAGGCGATGATGGTGGCCGCGATGATGACAAACGTGGCGATGAGATGGAAATCTGGCATGGACGCGGTACGACTCCGGTGGCGCGATCGGAACACCACTTTACCGCGCCGCCCGCTAAAGCGCCTAGGGCGAATATTTCGGGCCGGGCATATCCGGCGCAACGGATGCCGCGATGGTTGTCAAAACCTGAAACGAACATTCCGGCCGGCGGTCCCCCGTCAGGGCGCAGGTCGAGGCGCTGGATCGCCTTTTTCACGGCCACGCAAACGGCTCCGGGCAACAAAATGCCTCGCTTCGATGCGTCGCAGCCGATTACCGAGCCAGAAGCGTCTCGACCCTGGCTTTTACCGTCTGCACCGCTTCGTCCTTGACCGGTCCGTAGCCGCGGATGTCCATCGGCGCGGACAGGACCTGATGCCAGCTTTCGGCCGTGGCGGGAGTGATCTCCGTTTCGCACCGCGCCATCAATGTTTCGAACCAGGCAATCAGCCCGCGCTCCATCCTGCGTTCGGCGGTGTAGCCGAAGGGATCGAACGCCGTGCCGCGCAGGCCCTTGAGCCTGGTGAGGATCGAGAGAGCTGGCCGGATCGATGGTCCGAAGGCGCGTTTCAGCGGCCGTCCGCGCGCATCCTTGCCGCCGCCGAGCAGCGGTGGCGCGAAATGATGCACCACCCTGAAGTCGCCCTCGAAACGGTCGTTGAGGCTCTTGCGGAACGCCGGGTCGCCATGCAGCCGCGCCACTTCGTACTCGTCCTTGTAGGACATCAGCTTGAACAGCGATTTGGCGGCCGCACTTGCCAGCGCGTCGCGATGTTCGGCCGGTATCCTGGCGGCGAAGGCTTCGATGCGCGAGCGGTAGCGTTCGGCCCAGGCGACGTTCTGGTAGCCCTCCAGGAACTCGGTCCGGCGCGCGACGATGTCGTCCGGCGAGGTCGCGAAGTCCGGCTTCGGGTTGAGGTAGGCCTCAAGAGCCGAGGGCTCGGCCGCCATCAGCCTTCCGCAGGCCAGCGCCCGCTTGTTGGCATCGACGGCGACATTGTTGAGCTCGATCGCGCGATTGAGTGCGTCGAGCGTCACCGGAACCAGCCCGCGCTGCCAGGCAAAGCCGAGCATCATCACATTGGCATAGACCGCATCGCCGAACAGCGCCTCGGAAGCTGCATTGGCGTCGATCGCGCCCAGGTTTCCGGCGCCCACCACTTCCGCAACCGCGGATGCGCGCGCGTCGATGTTGAGATCCGCATCGCGCCTGAGCACCAGGTCGCCAGTCGGCATCGACGCCAGGTTGAGCGCGACGGAGGTGCCGGACCGGTAGGTGCCCGATGCCTTCGGCGATGAGGAGACGACGACGTCGCAGCCGATCACCGCGTCCGCCATGCCGGTGTCGATGCGGACCTGGTTGATCGCGTCCGGGTCGCGGCCGATGCGCACGAAGCTCAGCACCGCGCCGAATTTCTGCGCGAAGCCGGTGAAGTCGAGAATGCTCGCCCCCTTGCCCTCGAGATGCGCCGCCATCGAGATCAGTTGCCCGACGGTGACCACGCCGGTGCCGCCAACGCCGGTGACCAGCAGGTTGAACGGCTGATCGAGTGCCGGAAGCGCGGGCAGGGGGACGCCGCGCATCATTTGCTCGATGTCGAGAGCCGCAGGCTTCGGCTTGCGCCGCTCAGCCCCTTCGACGGTGACGAAGCTCGGGCAGAAGCCGTTCAGGCAGGAGAAGTCCTTGTTGCAGTTGGACTGGTTGATCTGCCGCTTGCGGCCGAACTCGGTTTCCTTGGGCTCGACGCTGAGGCAATTGGATTCGGTCGAGCAGTCGCCGCAGCCCTCGCAGACCAGCTCGTTGATGACGGCGAAGGTCTTCGGGTCCGGCAACTCGCCGCGCTTGCGCCGCCGGCGCTTCTCGGTGGCGCAGGTCTGCTCGTAGATCAACACCGAAACGCCGGGAACCTGGCGCAGCTCCCGCTGCACGGCATCCATCTCGGCCCGCGCGTGAATGGTGATCCCACGCGGGAAATCGGCGCTCGCGAATTTTTGCGGATCATCGGACACCAGCGCGATCCGTTCGACACCCTCGGCGCGGCAGATATGGGCAATCGCCTGCACCGACACCGGTCCGTCGACGGGCTGGCCGCCGGTCATGGCGACCGCGTCATTGTAGAGGATCTTGTAGGTGATGTTGGCGCCTGCGGCGATCGCCTGGCGGATCGCCATCGAACCGGAATGATACCAGGTGCCTTCGCCGAGATTCTGGAAGATGTGATCCTTGCCGGTAAAGCGCGAGGAGGCCGCCCAGTTGACGCCTTCGCCGCCCATCTGGATCAGCGACGAGGTCTCGCGGTCCATCCAGCTGGCCATGAAATGACAG
>JAHJUC010000066.1 GCA_018829385.1 Alphaproteobacteria bacterium | reverse complement strand
CTGGCAACCAAGATGGGCGGCAGCGGCGTCAGCTGGATCCGCGATGGGCAGGGTTTCACCCGGGCCTCGGTGATGCAGGCGATCGACGGCAACCTGAAACGTCTCGGGATCGATCACATCGATCTCTACCAGCTGCACTGGCCCAATCGCGGCTCCTACCATTTCCGCAAGCACTGGGCGTTCGATGCCAGCACGCAGGACAAGACAAAGACCGTCGACCACATTCACCAGACGCTGGAAGGCCTCGGCGACGCCGTCAGGGCGGGCAAGATCCGGGCCGTCGGCCTGTCCAACGAGAGCGCCTGGGGCACCATGCAGTATGTCCGCCTTGCCGAACAGCACGGGCTGCCGCGGGTCGCCTCGATCCAGAACGAGTACAACCTGATCTGCCGCCTGTTCGATACAGATCTGGCGGAAGTGGCGCATCACGAGGATGTCGGCCTCTTGGCGTTTTCGCCGCTGGCGACCGGCATTCTCACCGGAAAATACCAGGGCGGCGTGATACCCGAAGGATCGCGCCGGGCGCGGGTCGAAAATCTCGGCGGCCGCTGGGGGCCGGAAGCGGAAGCTGCGGCGCAAGCCTATCTCGATGTCGCCCAAAAGCACGGGCTCGATCCGTCGCAGATGGCGATCGCCTTCTGCATGATGCGGCCGTTCATGACCTCGACGATCATCGGCGCGACGACGATGGAGCAGCTCAAGACCGCCATCGGAGCCGCCGATGTGAGCCTGTCCGAAGCGGTTCTCGAAGACATCGCGAAAGCCCGACGGGCGCATCCGCTGCCGATCTGAATGCCGCTGCATGACGGGACTGCCAAGGCTGCAGTCCCGTCATGCTCAGACATGCCGCAGCTCAGCCCGCTTGCGCCGCTTGGCGGCATCACATCCCGTCGAGGACTTCTTTCTGGACCTCAGGCGTAGGTTTGGCTTTGGCTTTTGCAGGTTTCGCGACCAGTTTCTGGATTACATTTCTGCATCTCGCCGCGTTGCGGCCGCAATACACGCTCTTGCCCGGGCCAACGACAACATAAACGGCGAATGTGGCATTCGGGTCATCTTGCGCACGACGCTCGGGGTTCGAGCTGCGCGAGAGTTCGAAGACTTTGTAAGTCTTTCCGTTCACGTTGATCGAAGGAAGATCTCTTTTTTCCGCCCCCCTGAGTTCATCCCACTGTCCGTTGCGCCCGCACCCCTGTGTGATTCCCGCAATCAAACACAGCAAGACTAGTTTCCTGATCATATCTTTGTTGCCTCTTGTTGTTGGGAGACCCGATACTGGGACACCAACACTGGCGGGTAATCACCAGATGTGATGAGGGCGCCGGGTATCGGGCAATGCCTTTACGGCAGGCCCTTGCCGTCGCCGGCGGCCGCCGGACCGCTGCAGGCTTCCCTGAACGCGCGCCCGACTGCCTCCGGAACGCCGCTACCAATACGAGGGAGTTCGGCTGTGTGTGTTCACAATGTTCTCGAGGAGCCGGATGAAAGACCCCCGGGCGGCGTTCTCGTCTTGCATCGTATAAAACTCCTGCACGAGCGGATCGCTGCTTTTCTGGCCGCGAGTAAGGCTTCGGGGTGGATTGACGAGCCGGTGCTCTGCTCGCAAAGATCGATAGAGGCTCTCGATCAAGTGCCGTTTCTTGATGTGCGTGCGGCCGTGGGTATCGAGCAATCCGGTTGCTATCTTCAGTCTTGCCGCGTCGCTCGTCGCATTTTCCAGCCTGTCAATCAGCCGGGCGGTCGAAACCGGTCTGTCGATGAGGGCGATAAGCACCCGACCCGCATTGTATCTGCCCATCACCCCCTCGATCGTGATCCGGTAGGAATCGTAGGACAGATCTCGCAAGGCCGCCTTGCTCATGCGCTTGAGGGACTGGATGGAGACGATCGTCCGGCTCGGGCGTTCCCCGCCAGATCCCGAATTTCCATAGTTGGCCATGGCGGGCCAAGGGGCGGCAAGCATCGCGAAGCTCACCAAGATCACGGCAAGGATCATTGGCCGCCCTCCTGTTCTGTTTGACAAGTTCATCATCTCTTTTCTCCTGTGAGGTCACATTGGAACCGGAGAGCGGCCGCAACGCGGGTATCAGTTGGCCGCTGACGGGCCCGACCCTCACAGGAATGATGTGGCGAAGACACCGGAAGGTAATCATCACTTGTGATGATCCGCGACTGCGTGAAATGGGGACCGTCGCCTCCCGTACCCACCGGGTCAGGATTTGTGATGAGCCAGACGGATCAGATCGAGTTGACCGCCGCTGCCGGTTTTCTCCAACAGCCGCCGCATATGTGTCCGCGCTGTATTGACGGAAATGCCCTCCCTTTCGGCATGGGCAACCACCGTCAACCCCTCGATCAGGCTTTCGAGCAGCTTCTGCTCTGACGGGGAGATGCCGTGCCTGGCTGAAAATGCCGCAAGATCCGGCTGCTTCTCCGCCAACAGCGATCCCAATCGGTGCGACAGATCCAAAACAGCCTGGTCCGGAAGATGCTCGAATATCTGCTTCATGCGCGCCAGTTCGGAGGGATCGTAGTCGAGATCAAACATCCCGGTATCGCGCACCAGCCCCGGAAGCGCCGCGCGTGCCTCAAGCATTTGTTCCTTGCCGACCGGCAGTCGTACGCCTGGCAAGCCACCTTTCGCGCCGGTCCGCTTTTCCCCCATGCGTATTTTCGCTCCAAGACCTCGGTTTTACAAACACATCGCCACTAACTAGAGTGATCGAAAAGGTTTGCAGACGCATTGATCAGATGAACATCCTGCGGGCGATAGAATGTCACAAACTGGGATCAGCGCCAATTCCGATATTCTGAGCAATCTCACGGGCCCGCGCCTGGCGATGCTGGAAGCCACGGATCTGGCCCGCCGCTATACGATCAAGACCGGTCTGTTCGGACGCGGCCTGGAACAACTGATCGCCCGGGCCGAGAACCGGATCATCGAGCGCATCCTGATTTCAAGGCTGAAATTCGCACTCAGGCAGGCAGGAAGCCTTGAAGCGGCCGAACTGCACATCTCCCAGATGCGGGGCGGCTATGAAAGTGGCGCCATTGAAACACTGCCAAGCTT
The DNA here is from genome assembly GCA_018829385.1 of Alphaproteobacteria bacterium. Classification (GTDB taxonomy): domain Bacteria; phylum Pseudomonadota; class Alphaproteobacteria; order Rhizobiales; family Rhizobiaceae; genus Hoeflea. The sequence continues at coordinate 8,857 of JAHJUC010000066.1, read as the reverse complement.
CCTTCCGCGCGGCCTGACGGCAAGCAACCCGGACCTGCCGCGCCAGCCGAACGACAATCCATCTCATCTAAAGCACGCGGCCAGCAACAGGCCCATCATCCTCTATGTCGCGGGTGGCGGGTTCATCATGCCGCCGTCGCGGAAGCAGAAGACCATGGTCCAGCGGTTCTCCGAGGCCGTCAACTGCGAGATCCTGATGGTGGCGCACAGGCTTGCGCCGGAACATCCCTTTCCCGCAGCGCCGCTTGATTTTGCCGCCCGTTACCTCGGTCTTCTCGAGCAGGGGCACAGGCCCGAAAACATATTCCTTGCAGCCGACACCGCAGGGGCATCGATCGTGCTCGGCGCCCTGCAATTGCTGCTTGAGGACGGAACCGATCTGCCGGCCGGCATCGTGCTGTTCTCGCCTTGGTGCGACCTGAGCCTGAGTGGCTGGTCCTACATCACCCGCTCGATGTCCTCACAGTCTCCGTTCCGGATGGAGACTGCGGCGTTTTGCGCCCGGCTTTATCTGCGGGATGAACCGGTCACCTCGCCGCTCGCCTCGCCGGTTTTTGCCAGCCAGTCAGGATGGCCACCGATCCTGATCCATACCAGCGAGAACGATCTGCATTTCGACGACGCAATCCGCATGGCCGAAAACGGCCAGAAGCACGGATGCGACGTCCGGATCAACTATTGGGATTCTCCACGGCATCACCTGGAGCGGCTGTCGTCAGAAGCGGCGGCGCAGTCGTTCGGCGAAGTCAATGCCTTTATCAATCGCCACTGGCGGCCCGGAACCGCCTGAGCCCGCGTCGCGATCAAGCCATGCGGAGCCCGCTCAAACGGCGGGGCCGGTAATGGGCCCCTTGAGGTGGCCCGTCTTGATGTAGATGGTCGCGGCATCCGGCGCTGACAGAGTGACCGCTGCCCCTGCCGGAAACCGGGCCCAACCGCCTTTTGACAGCGATTGCCCATCGATCTGAAGCCGACCTTCGAGGATGTAGAGTTCGACGCCACCGCTTTCTTCGGGAAAACGCAGGCTGCCGCCGTCCGTAAACCGCAGCATGGCGACCTTCTCGGACCGATAACGGTGCAGCTGCAGCCGCTCGATGCCCTGGCCGACGGCCTGCCAGTCCGCCGTTGCCGTATCGATCACCACCGGCGCGGTATCGCCATCCTCAAATTGCCAGAGCTTGACCAGGATGACGCAGCCGTCGCGGCTGCCCGGCGCATGGCTGGTGCCGACGGGGTTGCGGACATAGGTGCCGGGGCCGTAGTCGCCGTGCTGGTCGGAGAATATGCCTTCAACGACCAAAAACTCCTCGCCTCCGGCGTGGACATGGCTCGGGAAGTCCGATCCGGGCGCATAGCGGACGAGACTTGTCGCCCGCGCCACCTCGCCGCCGATGCGGTCGAGCGGCTTGCGGTCGACGCCGCCGGAGGGCGAGGCGATCCACTCCATCGACGCGGTGTCGACCAGTTCGATCCTGGAGAAATCGTTCCGGATAGCGGTTGGCGTTGTCATCAAAATCCCCTCATCGATCAATCCACAGGCGCGGCCAACACATGGGACGACCGCACAGGGCTGTCAATCGCCGGCGTCCGCATCGCCGGCGACCTGTCTCAGCGGCGGCGTCTTCCGAGCGCGGGATGGGTGCGCCGCGCCACGAGCGCGCAACCGAGAAGCACCAGGCCCGTGGCGGCAAACACCCCCTGCACCGAGGTGAAGGCCAGCACCAGCCGGGCAAAGGCAGGCGACCCGACGGCCGCGACATCGCGGAAGGTGGAATAGACCGCCGCCATCTCGGTGCGCTCCGAGGGTTTGACCGTCAACAGGAACGGCAGGCCCGCACTGACATCGAGCAGGATCAGGAACAGGGTCGCCGAAACCAGAAGCGCGATGGCCGGCCATGCGTAGCCCGAGATCAGCGTTGCCGTGACAAACAGCACCGCGCTGCAGGCAAACCCGGTGACAATGGAACTGCGGACGCTGGTTTTCTGCAGGAAACCGAGCATGATCGGGGTGAGAAACAGGAAGCCGTTGGAGATCGACAGCGCCAGCCCGCCAACCTGATCGCTCAGACCGGACTTCACCGCGAAGATCGGCACGTAGATGATGTAGATCGACCAGCCGACGGAGCGCATGGTGGCGAAGAACCATCCCGCCACGAGCGAAGGCTGGCGAAAGAACCGCGGGATGTAGCGCAGCGGATTGGTTGGCGGCCTGCGGGCCTTGGTGATAACCTTGCCGTCGCCCAGGCGCAAATGCCAGAAGAAGCCGAGCATCGCCAAGCAGGCGGCGATCGAAATCAGGAACGGGATCTGCGGATGCACATCCATCAGCAGGACCCCAAGAAACGGCCCGATGCTCCAGGGAATGCCGCTGAACAACAGCCGCCGGCTTTCGTTGCGGCCCATCGAAGCGCGCTCGACGTAATCCATGACATAGGCGTTGAAGCACACCGCCAGGATGACCAGCCCGACCGAGTTTGCCGCAACAGCGTAAGGCACGAAGGCCGGATCAAAGAAGCCGCCGAGCACACTCCCGGAGATCATGATCAGGACGCCCAGCGTGTAGAGCCAGCGCCGCGCGACAAGGCGGGCGAGCAACGGCACGCACAACGCACTTATCAGCCCTGAAAAGCCGATGAGGACATAGGCCTCAGACACCGAGGCCGCGCTGCCCAGCGCCCGGAACATCAGCACCGGATAGACCGAAATCAGCGTCGCCCGCGCGGACGCTTCGCAGGCAGCCAGGATTGCGAATGAATTCACCCCGGGCCTGGCCGGCGGGAATTCGACGAGCGGAAGACGGTTCTGAACCAAAATGGATGCCAATGAGAAAGGAAATGCGAAGCAGACGGGTCAACTAAGACCACCGTCTGCCCGATTTTCGATTCTGGCAAGACGCCCGGAAAACTTCACCCCATCCGCGCGGGCGGTTCGAGCACGGCCGATCCGGCGCGGCACCGGGGCCATAGCGCAGCGCCGGTGACCGCGAGACATGCTCAACTCCGCTCAGGCGCGCTCTGGCGGCACTCAGGCGCTCTGCTACGCCCTGAGGCGGCCAGGACTGGCGCCTCCACCCGGGGCTCCACCCGCCAGCATCGCGGCGGTGGCGACGCCGTGAAGAATCGAGACCGTGAAATCTCCGACGGGAACAGGCCGGCCGAAATGATATCCCTGGATGGTGTCGCAGCCGGCGTCCCGCAACATCTCGATCTGCCCGAAGGTCTCGGCTCCTTCGGCCGTCACCTTGATTCCGAGCATGTGCGCCATCGAGACGATGGAGCCGACAATGGCCCCTGCCCGGTCGTCGGTCTCGAGCTCCATGACGAAGGAGCGGTCGATCTTCAGCTCGTCCCACTCGAACTGCCTGAGATAGCTCAGCGCCGAGTAGCCGGTGCCGAAATCATCGAGCGCGATGGATATGCCCATCGCCCTGAACCGGGAGAGGATTTCGACCGCGCGGTCGGCTTCCGAAATCATCAGCGATTCAGTGACCTCAAGCGTCAGCCGGTGCGCCGGGAACCCGGTTGTTTCGAGTACGTCCTGCACGGTCTTGAGCAGATCGTCGCGGACGAACTGAACGACCGAGAGATTGACAGCAATCCCCATGTCGGACGGAAAATGCAGGGCATCGCGGCACGCCTTCTCGAGGATCTTGCGGCCCAGCGGAACGATCAGACCCGACTGTTCGGCGATCTGCGTGAACTCGCCGGGCGGGACCGGACCCAATGTCGGATGGACCCAGCGGGCCAGCACCTCGGCCCCGGTGACGCGCCCGGTCGCGACATCGACCTTGATCTGGTAGTGTGGCTTGATGGCGTCGTTCTCGATGGCGCCGGCAAGCTCGGCCTGGATCAGGGCGCGCCTGAGAAACACGTCGTGCATTGCCGGATCGAACAGCATGACCCGGTCCTTGCCGGACGCCTTGGCCTGCGACAGGGCGATGTCGGCGTCAATCAGCAGATTGTCCGGATCCCGGTCCGGCACACTGACCGCGACACCGACCGATGCCCCGACAACCAGGGCCGCGTCATGGATATGGTAGGTTGCGGAGAGGACGCGGCGCAGTTCCTCGGCCTGTGCCAGTATCGCTTCGGATCCAACGGCGGCATCGAGCATGACAACGAACTCGTCACCGCCAAGACGGGCCGTCATGATGGCGTTGGCAAATGTCGCGCCGGTTGCGGCCATTCGTTCGGCCACCTGCTTGAGCAGGGCGTCACCGGTGGCATGCCCAAGCCGGTCGTTGACGGCCTTGAACCCATCCAGATCGATCGCCAGCACAGCGATCTTTGCGGCGTCAGGCTCAGCGCAGCGGGCGGCGGCGCGGGCGAATTCATTGTTGAAGGCCATGCGGTTGGGCAGACCGGTGAGGCTGTCGTGATGGGCGAGATGGGAGAAACCATCGGCATTGCGGACCGCCTCGCGATTGGCCTTGCGCAGGAAGCGGTTCTGCACGGCGGCGATTCCGAGCAACAGGGCGATGGAGCCGAACAGGCCGGAGGCAATCCATTTTTGAAGGTCCTGCTGTCGTTTCAGGTCAGTGCGGATCCGGGCAACCTCGTTGACCGAATCCGTCTGCGCCTCCGCACCGATGCGGTCGACGGCGGCAAAGATCCTTTCGAGTTCCATCCGCACGGCCTCGCGTTGCGGCACGGCAAGCGCGTCGATGGCCTTGAGATCGGCGGCAACAGCGGCATACCGTTGACGCGCATCCTCCAGCAGCGCTCTGCGCTTGGGCTTGCGGTCGAGAAAGGTCTGGAACGCCGGCGCATCGTAGACATTGAAACGGTTGGCGAGAATGTCGGAGAACAGCCCGACCCGTGATGCCTCGGCCGGATCCGCCGAGACCATGAAACCGGCGAGCGCCTTCTGCAGATTGAGAACCTCCATGCGTCCTGCAGCGCCCACCCAGGCGACATCGTAGCGGGAGGAGCGTTCAACGGCATCGTCGGTTGCGCTGACGAGATTGGAATGCACCGCATAGATCGCCAGAAATGCGACCGCCAGGCCGACAGCAAGCAGATTGAAGATGTTGGTCAGCGGACGCATTGGTTCACTCCGGGCCGGGCGCCGTCTCAGTCTTCGACCGTGATCGAACGGACCTGCCAGGCGGAACGCGCGTAGTAGACCTCGTTGTTCAAGGCCGGGTCGGCGTCGAAGGGATAGACGATGAACAGAGGACCCTTGTCGCTGACCGGCATGTAGGCGCCGTCCTGCTTGTAGGCGAGAATGACGCCATGCTCGGCGACGTCGGACACCGGCATTTCCGAGCGGTAGTTGTTCAGGGCGAACACGGAGAGGGTCTGGCCATTGGCGCCGGCCTTCTCCAGCAGCGCGGCCAGCGGCACGCCTTCAAAGCTGACTGCCTTGTCGTGCCATGGCGTCCTGGTGACGATGGTTGCCGAGCCCAGCGCCTCGATATCCTCAAGCGACATGTCGACAGGGGCCTGCCCCGCGATATCGCCGTCGATTGTCAAAATGGTATCAGCGGCAGAAGCTGGCAGGGCGCCAACAGCAAGAAGGGCCGCACAAGCGACCAGAAGCGAGCGGATCTCGGTACGCATCTCAAATCCTTTTTGGGAACGGCCATACGGCCTTTTCGATATGCAACAATTAGCAGCGTCGCTCTAAAGGGCCGTTAAGTGATTGAATACAATTTTCCTAATTCATAATTTTCTCTTACAAATCATCAAAACCAACCCGGCCCGGAAGCGAGACTCCCGGCAAAAACCCTAAGGCGAGGCAGAGCCAGCCATCCGCAAGCCGATACCGCGGAAACTGCCGCAGTCGCCAAGCCCGGGCTCCGGGAAGATGGCGGCCGGCCGGTTGGCTCTTGCAATGCAGCGAAAAGCGCGTATAAGCGCGGCTGTTCGAACACCCGGTCATCTGGCTGGTGGCTGAACGGAGGGTGCGATCTGAAAGGATCCTAGGGGCAACAGCGCTCCGGCCTCCCGTGTCTCCGCTCACGACCGTCTCGATACCACGTCTTTCTTGCCCGGCGAACACGCCGCCAGGACAAGTCGCTGGGGCTTAGCGCCGGATCCGGGTGATGTTAAAGCAAGAAAGGCAAGTCAATCATGGCTCTTTATGAACATGTATTCCTTGCCCGGCAGGATGTCTCCAGCCAGCAGGTCGAAGCCCTCGTAGAACAGTACAAGGGCGTGATCGAAGCTAATGGCGGCAAAGTCGGGCGCATTGAGCACTGGGGTCTGAAGTCCCTCACCTACCGCATCAACAAGAACCGCAAGGCGCATTACGCGCTGATGGACATTGATGCTCCGGCACCTGCCGTGAAGGAAATGGAGCGCCAGATGCGCTTCAACGAAGACATTCTTCGCTTCATGACCGTTTCGGTCGAAGCCCACGAAGAAGGCCCGTCGGCCATGCTGCAGAAGCGTGACCGCGACGACCGTCCGCGTGGCGGCGATCGTGACCGTGGCGACCGCGATCGCGGCGACCGTGGTGATCGCGGTGATCGTGGCGACCGTGGCCCGCGCCGTCCGCGCGAAGACCGCGAATAGGAGTTTAGACAATGGTTGATATCAATCAGATCCCGACGCGCCGTCCGTTCCATCGCCGCCGCAAGACCTGCCCGTTCTCGGGTGCGAATGCGCCGAAGATCGACTACAAGGACGTTCGCCTGCTGCAGCGCTACATTTCCGAGCGCGGCAAGATCGTTCCGTCCCGCATCACGGCGGTGAGCCAGAAGAAGCAGCGCGAACTCGCCAAGGCGATCAAGCGCGCCCGTTTCCTCGGCCTTCTGCCTTACGTGCTGAAGTAGGACACTCTCGGATCCGGCGCTCCCGCGCCGGGTCCGCTTCCCATCCCGCGACGGGCGCGGGGTCTGGGCCACCAAAATCCCGGGTTGGGGCAGACATGCCTCTAACTGCGTGACGCAGGACAGCGAAAGATGACACAGCAAAGCACATCGCTCCTCGTGGGCCTGCTCGCCGGCGTTTCCGCCGCGTTTCTGCTTGTCAGCGCCGGTTCCCCCTCCAGCCTCTCCTTCATGCTGTTTGCCGCCGCCGCACTTCCCATTCTGATCGCCGGTCTCGGCTGGTCCAATCTCGCGTCGATTGTCGCCGTCGGCTGCGCCATGGCAATCATCGGCTTTGCCACCACACCGCAGGCGGCCCTCGTGTCCGCCGTCACCACGCTGGCTCCCGCCGCATGGATCGCCCATCTTTCCAATCTGGCGCGTCCGGCCGAGGAAATCGGCGGTCCCGAGGGCGCCGTCGCCTGGTATCCGCTCTCCGACATCTTCGTCCGCGTCGCCTTCTGCGTCTGCATCGGCCTTGTGGGTGTCGGGCTGGCAATGGGATACGGCACGGCGTTCGTCGGCGAGCTCGTCGAAGTGTTTGTCGCCTCGATCAAGGACAGCAATGCAGCCTACCAGCCGACGCCCGAAGGCATTGCGGAGATGAAGCAGTTCTTCCTCTACGCCCTGCCCGCCATCCAGGCGGCGATGTGGGTGCTGATCCTGTTTTCCGGCTGGTATGTCGCCTCGGCCATCGTGCGCATGTCGGGCCGCTCGAAGCGTCCCAAGGACGACATTCCCTCGCAGCTGAGAATGCCGCGCATGGGCGTGATCGCCCTGCTCGCAGGCGTGGCTATGAGCTTCGTCGAGGGCGGCATCGGCCTGATCGGCTGGACCATGAGCGGCGCGCTCGGCATCGGCTTCGTGGTCGCGGGCTTTGCCATCGCGCATCACCGCACTCGCGGAAAGCCGGCACGCGGCCTCATGTTGTGGACCGCCTATCTGGCAACCGTGATCTTCACGCTGCCGCTGGCGTTTTTCCTGTTCCTCGGGCTGTTCGACACCGCCCGCACACTCACGGTGACCGGATCCGGTCCCACTTCCAAACCCTGACAACCTCCTCGAAAGGACAACACCATGGACGTCATTCTTCTTGAACGCATCGCCAAGCTCGGCCAGATGGGCGAAACCGTAAAGGTTCGCGACGGCTACGCCCGCAACTACCTGCTGCCGCAGGGCAAGGCGCTGCGCGCCAATGCCGCAAACAAGACCCGTTTCGAAGCCGAGCGCGCCGTGCTTGAAGCCCGCAACCTCGAGCGCAAGTCGGAAGCCCAGCAGATCGCCGAGAAGCTCGACGGCAAGACCTTCACGGTCGTTCGCTCGGCCGGCGAAACCGGTCAGCTCTACGGTTCGGTTGCCGCCCGTGACGTGATCGCCGTTCTCGCCGACAACGGCTTCACCATCGGCCGCAACCAGGTCGACATGAACAACCCGGTCAAGACCATCGGCCTCCACACGGTGCCGCTGGCGCTGCATGCCGATGTCAGCGTGTCGGTCACCTTCAACGTTGCCCGTTCGGCTGACGAAGCCGAGCGCCAGCTCAAGGGCGAAGACCTGTCGTCGGCCGACGCCATCTACGGCATCGACGAGGAAGCAGCTGCGGAAGCAGCCGAAGCCGCCGCCAACGATCCAGACTACCTGGATGAAGACGGTGAAGAAAACGCCTGATCCATCGTCAGCTGACCGCAGTCAGGCAAGCGCCCGGGATGTCTTATCATCCCGGGCGTTTTCACATATTGAAGGATCTTAGCCTCAGACCAGGATCACCGGGGCCAGCCCGCCGCCCGGCGTGCGGAAATTCGTGGTCTGGCCCGCATACATCCGCGCCACCGGGAACAACGGCTTGCCGGCATAGGCATAGAGCCGGATGTCGAACTTGAGCCGCACGGCCACGCCGTCCAGCACCAGGCCGCGATCGGCGGGCGGAACGACATTCTGGGCGACATAATCGCCTGCGAGAATGCTCTGCCAGACCTGCCTTGTCAGCTTGTCGCCGCGATAGGCCGCCCGGCTGCCATAGCCGCCCGATGGTTTGAAGAACAT
>JAHJUC010000006.1 GCA_018829385.1 Alphaproteobacteria bacterium | reverse complement strand
GCGGTGGCGGCTGCGCGCGAAGCGCGCCAGGCCGAGCGCGCGCGGGCAAAGCTCGAGGAGCAGGAACGCAAGGCAGCGCAGGACGCCGCAGATGCGGCCGCTGCCTATGAGGCCGAACATGCCGAAGCCATCGCCCGCGAGGCCGACGAGGCCTCCCGTGCCGAACGCGCCGTGGCCGACATGGCGGCGATGAAGGAAAAGCGCGATCAGCGCTACGCGGCGCGCAAGGCGCGTCGCTGAGATCAGCAGAGGGTCTTTGACCCCCTCACCAACAAAATCTGCGACTTGGCTTTGCCAAGACCGCGATTTTGTATCCTCTCCCACCAAGGGAGAGGAAAGGGTGCTGCGCATTCCGTGTTCCTCCTCTCCCCTTTGTGGGAGAGGAAGCAATTTCAGCGTCTTAGCCGAAGGCTAAGTGCTAGAAATTGCAGGTGAGGGGATTTGTTCGGTGGCCGCCGGGCCTCACTGTATCGGGCCTCACTTGACCCCTCTCACCAACAAAATCTGCGACTTGGCTGCGCCAAGACCGTGATTTTGTGTCCTCTCCCATCAAGGGAGAGGCAGAGTGTGGTGGTTTCCGTTTCTCCTCTCCCCATTGTGGGAGAGGAAGGAAAATCATGGTCTTGGCTTCAGCCAAGTCGTAGATTTTCCAGGTGAGGGGATCAGTGCTATTCTCGCTTAAGTGGAGAATGCACCATGCGCCATCAGCCACCCGTCCTGCACCGACAGCGCGCCAGACAGATGCGTTTTGATGCGACGCGTCCGGAGGCGAAGCTTTGGGATGCCTTGCGCGGACGTCAGCTCGAGGGCTTCAAGTTCCGCCGGCAGGCGCCGCTCAAGGGCTATATTCTGGATTTCGTCTGTTTCGAGGCGAAGGTGATCGTCGAGGTTGACGGCTGGCAGCATGCGGACAATACGCATGATCGCCGCCGTGACGCCGCCTTTGAAGCGGACGGCTTTCGCATTCTGCGGTTCTGGAATGAGGAGGTGCTGACAAACATTGACGGCGTCTGCCTGACGATCCTTGCGGAGTTGAGGAATGCCGGAGAGGAGCTCTGAACCCACCTGTTTCCTTGCCGGAAGGATTTCTGTGACGGTGATGCCGGTTCCTCCTCGCCCCTTGTGGGAGAGGAAGGAAAATCACGGTCTTGGCTTCAGCCAAGTCGTAGATTTTCCAGGTGAGGGGATTTCTACTGCGGCCGTCGGGCCTTGCCGTTTCGGGCCTCACTGTATTTGGCTTCATTGGACCCCCTCACCAACAAAATCTGCGACTTAGCTGCGCTAAGACCGCGATTTTGTGTCCTCTCCCACCAAGGGAGAGGCAGGGTGCCGCGCTTTCCGTGTTCTCCTCTCACCATTGTGGGAGAGGAAGCAATTTCAGCGTCTTAGCCGAAGGCTAAGTGCTAGAAATTGCAGGTGAGGGGATTGTGCTGCTGTTTTGCACATCCGCTCCGTCGTCTTGGCGGACTTGATCCTGCATCCAGCGGCGAGCGTCCGCGAGCCGGGGGACTCTTTATCGCATGTGCGTAAGGAGTCTCTCACCGCGCCGACGCGCGGTGGCTGGATCCCGGCTCAAGGCCGGGATGACGGGGGTGTGGGTGAACGCTAAGACACTTTAAGCCTCTGCTCCCGTGGGGCTGCCTTAACCCTCACCGCCGTCATCCTCGGCCTGCGAGCCGAGGATCCATTCCGTGATGCTGCAACCTGCGGTATCATCTGCGGATGACGGGATATGTCTACATGCTGGCCAGCCGCAAGCGCGGGACCATCTACATCGGCGTGACCAATGATCTGGGGCGGCGGATTCCCGAGCATGTGGCCGGCACCGGGTCGCGCTTCACCAGCCGGTACGGCGTGCGCCGGCTGGTCTGGTATGAGGAGCATTTTGACATCGGCGCCGCGATCCAGCGCGAGAAATCGCTCAAGCGCTGGCCACGGCAATGGAAGATCGACCTGATCGAGAGGACCAATCCGGACTGGTTCGAGCTGTTTCGCGGGACCGGGTGGTGACGTGGGGGCGGGCCGACTGTTTGTTTCGCCCGGTGGGGCAGGGACGCTGCCCAGCGATGGCGCACTGGTTGCGGCAGCATCACGGAATGGATCCTAGGGTCGGGGCCCTAGGATGACGAAGGTGGGGGGTCTCGGATCACGAAGATCGGGGGCTCTAGGATGACGAAGATGGGGGCGTCTTATCTCTACCGGGCTCTGTTTGCTGTTCCATTCCGGCCGAGGCGTTCCGGGTTTCCGGCTCACTCTCCCGGTCGTCTTTCGGACTCAGTCTCACCGTCGTCATCCTCGGCCCCCGAGCCGAGGATCCATTCCGTGATGTTGAGTGTGATTTCGCAGTGCGGTGAATTGGAGCAGATGATCAGGACTTGGCATGGTCCTGCATGCCCAAAAAGCAATCAGCCCGGAGCTTTCGCCTCGGGCTGATTTCCTCAGTTCAATCTGACCTCAGCTGCACCCGCTCGTCGACCCGCACGTGTCGCACTTCTCGCAGGTGCCATTCCTCACCATGGTGAAGTTCTGGCATTCGGTGCACATGTTGCCGGTGTAGCCCTGCATGATCGACTTGGCGCGGCGGTCGGCTTCGAGCTTCTTGGCGTTGGCCGCGGTCTCGGCGGCTTCGTCGGTGAACAGGGTTTCCTCCATCTCGATCTCGATGGCCAGTTCCTCGGCGCGTTCCTCGTATTCCCGCTTGAAGGCGACGGCGCCGTCGGAGGCTATGGCTTCCGGTTCGGACTTGACCGCCAGGTTGCCCGACGCCTTGCTCGAGGTGGACTTGGACGAGAACGAGGCGGTGATCACGGAAGCGCCGGAGGAGGGACCCTTGGCGGGTGCCGCCTGGCCTTTCGGTTCGCCGCTGCCGGCCGCACTGGCGCCGGTGACGACCTTGAGCGAGGCACCGCGGGTCAGGCCCTTGGAGAAGGGCTGGGCCTTGCCTTCGGAGATGCCCTTGCCGAGCGCGGTGTTGCCGAAGTCGGAGGTGTCGACATGGGCAAGGTCGTGGCGCGACAGGTAGGAGACGGCCAGCTCGCGGAAAATGTAGTCGAGGATCGAGGTGGCGTTCTTGATGGCGTCATTGCCCTGCACCATGCCGGCCGGCTCGAACTTGGTGAAGGTGAAGGCCTCGACATATTCCTCCAGCGGCACGCCGTATTGCAGGCCGAGCGAGATGGCGATGGCGAAGTTGTTCATCATCGCACGGAAGGCGGCGCCCTCCTTGTGCATGTCGATGAAGATCTCCCCCAGACGCCCGTCGTCGAATTCGCCGGTGCGCAGGTAAACCTTGTGGCCGCCGATGACGGCTTTCTGGGTGTAGCCCTTGCGGCGGTTCGGCAGCTTCTCGCGGTCGCGGTAAAGCCGCTCGACCACGCGCTCGACGATCTTCTCGGTGACGGTGACGGCCTGGGCGGCGGCGGGCAGGGCCGCCAGCGCCTCGATGGCGTCATCCTCGTCCTCGTCATCCTCGATCAGCGAGGAATTGAGCGGCTGCGAGAGCTTCGAGCCGTCGCGATAGAGCGCGTTGGCCTTCAGCGCCAGCTTCCACGAGAGCATGTAGGCGCTCTTGCAGTCATCGACGGTGGCGTCGTTGGGCATGTTGATCGTCTTCGAGATCGCGCCGGAGATGAACGGCTGGGCCGCCGCCATCATGCGGATGTGGCTTTCCACCGAGAGGTAGCGCTTGCCGACCTTGCCGCAGGGATTGGCGCAATCGAACACCGGATAGTGCTCGAGCTTGAGGTGCGGCGCGCCTTCGAGCGTCATGGCGCCGCAGACATGGATGTTGGCGGCCTCGATGTCCTTCTTTGCAAAGCCCATGGCGGAGAGCATGTCGAAGGAGAAGTCGTTCATCTGCTCGTCGGTGAAGCCCAGCACTGATTTGCAGAAGTCCTCGCCCAGCGTCCACTTGTTGAAGACGAACTTGATGTCGAAGGCGGCCTTAGTGGCGCCGTTGATCGCCTCGATCTGGGCGTCGGTGAAGCCCTTGGCTTTCAGCGAGCCGGGGTTGATGCCGGGCGCCTGGTTGATGTTGCCGTGACCGACGGCATAGGCCTCGATCTCGGCCAGCTGGGCTTCCGAGTAACCCAGCGTGCGGAGCGCCTCGGGCACCGCGTTGTTGATGATCTTGAAGTAGCCGCCGCCGGCGAGCTTCTTGAACTTGACCAGCGCGAAGTCGGGCTCGATGCCGGTGGTGTCGCAATCCATCACCAGGCCGATGGTGCCGGTTGGGGCGATCACGGTGGCCTGGGCGTTGCGGTAGCCGTGCTTCTCGCCGAGCTCGAGCGCCTTGTCCCAGGCGGCCGTTGCATGGGCGATCAGGTCCTGGTCGGGGCAATCCTCATGGATCAGGGCGACCGGGTTGACCGACAGGTCCTCGTAGCCGGAGACCTCGCCATGGGCGGCGCGGCGGTGGTTGCGGATCACCCGCAGCATGTTCTTCTTGTTGTCCTTGTAACCGGCAAAGGGGCCGATCTCGCCGGCCATCTCGGCCGATGTGGCATAGGCAACGCCGGTCATGATCGCGGTCAGCGCGCCGCAGATGGCGCGGCCTTCCTTGGAGTCGTAGGGAATGCCGGTGGTCATCAGCAGGCCGCCGATATTGGCGAAGCCGAGGCCCAAGGTGCGGTACTTGTAGGAGAGCTCGGCAATCTGGTGCGAGGGGAACTGCGCCATCATCACCGAGACTTCGAGCACGATGGTCCAGAGCCGGACGGCATGCTCGTAATCGGCGATGTTGATCCGCTTGGTGTCCTTGTCCTTGAAGCGCAGCAGGTTGAGCGAGGCCAGGTTGCAGGCCGTGTCGTCGAGGAACATGTATTCCGAGCACGGGTTGGAGGCGCGGATCGGTCCGGCCGCCGGGCAGGTGTGCCAGTCGTTCATGGTGGTGTTGTAGTGCAGGCCGGGATCGGCCGAGGCCCAGGCGGCATGGCCGATCTGTTCCCACAGGTCGCGGGCTTTCAGCGTCTTCATCACCTTGCCGTCCTTGCGGGCGGTCAGGTTCCAGTCGCCGTCGGCCTCGACGGCCTGCAGGAAGTCGTCCTTGAGCGAGACCGAGTTGTTGGAGTTCTGACCCGAAACCGTGAGGTAGGCTTCCGAATCCCAGTCGGTGTCATAGGTCTTGAATTCGATGTCGGTGTAGCCCTGGCGCGCAAACTGGATGACGCGCTTGACGTAGTTTTCCGGCACCTGGTCCTTCTTGGCAGCCTTGATCTCGCGCTTGAGGGCCGGGTTCTGCTTGGGGTCGAAACAGGCGTCGTTGTCGGCCTCGCAGTTCATGCAGGCCTTCATGATGGCCTTGAGGTGACCGGCGACGATCTTCGAGCCGGTGACAAGGGCCGCGACCTTCTGCTCTTCCTTGACCTTCCAGTTGATGTAGGCCTCGATATCGGGGTGATCGATGTCGACCACCACCATCTTGGCCGCACGGCGGGTGGTGCCGCCCGACTTGATGGCGCCGGCGGCGCGGTCGCCGATCTTGAGGAAGCTCATCAGGCCCGACGACTTGCCGCCGCCCGAGAGCTTTTCGCCTTCGCCGCGCAGGTGCGAGAAGTTGGAGCCGGTGCCCGAGCCGTACTTGAACAGGCGGGCTTCACGCACCCAAAGGTCCATGATGCCGTTCTCGTTGACGAGATCGTCCTCGACCGACTGGATGAAGCAGGCGTGCGGCTGCGGGTGCTCGTAGGAGGATTTCGACTTGACGAGCTTGCCGGTGAACGGGTCGACATAGAAATGGCCCTGGCCGGGGCCGTCGATGCCGTAGGCCCAGTGCAGGCCGGTGTTGAACCATTGCGGGGAGTTCGGCGCGACACGCTGGGTGGCGAGCATGTAGGCCTGCTCGTCCATGAAGGCGCGGGCGTCTTCTTCGCTGGTGAAGTAGCCGCCCTTCCAGCCCCAGTAGGTCCAGGTGCCGGCGAGACGGTCGAAGACCTGGCGGGCATCGGTTTCCGAGCCGTAGCGCTCATCCTCGGGCAGCGAGGCGAGGGCCTCTTCATCGGCGACCGACCGCCACAGCCATGACGGCACCGAGTTCTCCTCGACCTTCTTCAGGCGCGCGGGAACACCGGCCTTGCGGAAATATTTCTGCGCCAGGATGTCGGCTGCGACCTGGCTGAACTGAACCGGTACATCGATATCGGCGAGGCGGAAGACGATCGAGCCGTCGGGGTTCCTGATCTCGCTGGTGGCCTTGCGGAATTCGATGTCCGCGTAGGCTGATTGGCCCTCTTTGGTGAACCGGCGTTCAATGCGCATTGTCGTCCTCTTTTTCAAATTCGCAGCCGAACGCATTCTTGCGTCACGACAAAATCTTCCCCGCAGGCCGCACACTCATTGTACAGCCAGTTCCACAACTCGGTCACTCTGTTGATTCCCGCGTAGGGGAATCCATTATCTTGTGGGTAGGTTGGCTGCAAACACTAAATATAGTGTTAACAACTCATTTATGCCAGTCCCCTCTTGGCAGATCACCGCTTCTTTTTCCGTGCCAAAGCGCGCCCTCAATGCACCGTGGAAACCACGGTGAAAGATGCTATGAACCGAAAAATGTCGGGATTTGACTGGCCTCGTAACATCCCAGCCGCGCTGCCGCCGCAACGTCTGTCCTATAAGCAGCGACTCGGCTGGATGCGTCAAGGGGTTGTCAGTGGCAGATTCTTGCACACCATATCTAGTGGATGGCGACTGTGGAAAACGAGGACAAACACGTGTTTGGGCGCATTGGCCATTGCCCGCAGAAACGCAAAGGAAACGCCGCCGGCAGCATGCCGGCGAGTGATGGCCGACTCAGGTCTGTCGGGTTGCGTGATCAATCAAGGATTTAGGCTCTGCTTTGACGGTTTGCCTATATCGGCGACAAGGTCAAGTAACCGGCCAGCTTCCAGTTTCGGGCGGGCCCGGCGGCCTGGGGAATATTTGGCCAAGACTGGCTGGCGAACCAAGAGGCCCCGGCGTTGTTTTGCGGCCGGCGCCGTCACGCGGCCTTGAGAATCTGGAAGGCGTCGCGAATGACTTCCTTCAACCCATCTTCGCCGATCAGGCCGATGGCCGTGGCGATCGGAAACCATTTGCGCCGGCGCTGGCCCTTCTCCGGCCATTGGTCGCGTTCCTCGCGCAGCATGAGCACATAGACATCGACATCGCAGACGGCATCGCCGCGCCGCTGCCTTTGCTTGATGTAGCGATAATGCCCGACAGGGCCACCCGGCAGGACTTCGCCGATCAGGCCGGCTTCTTCCCAAGTTTCCCGCAAGGCGGCTGCGGCGCCGTCCTCACCGTCCTCGATCCAGCCCTTGGGGACGATCCAGCGGCCGGTGTCGCGGCTGGTCACCAGCAACAGCTCACGCTCATCGCCGGAGCCGCGGAAAACAGCAGCCGCCGATTGCCGTTTGGATTTCTGTTTCAGTCCCGCCCGAGGTTCGTCGGGAAGCCTGAACAGGTCCAGCAGATGTTTGAGCCTGTCGAATGCCGTCATGTCGAGCGAATCGCCTCCTAGGTCGATGTTCTCACAGGTTTATGACCGAATTGATACATGCAACCGGATGTCAGAGCCTGTCCATCCGGCAACGGCGCACCGATTGCCGAACGGCCCCGTCGTGATCCCGGCGGGACCGGCGGTTGCCGGAGCGAGCGTGACCAAAAAGGGGACACAGCGCGCTGTGTCCCCAATATAGTGCTTCATTTCGCAAGACCAAGACCAAGATCCCGGAGACCTCGCCTGGCCGCGACGGGATCAGAACTCGTCCCATTCCTGCGCCACTGCGGCGGCGGTGCCGCCTGAATGCCGGACCGGTTTTGCGGCCTTGGCCGAAGGCCGGGGGGCGGGAGCCGCGGGCTTGGCCCTGGCCGCCGGGGCAGGGGTCAACATGGCGCGCTCATTGACGCTGAACACGGCAAGCTTGGCGACAAGTCCGTCGGCGTCGACTGCAAGGTTGCGGATCGACTTGGTGGTGTCGGCAACCAGGGCGGTGTTCTGCTGGGTTGTCTGGTCCATGTTGACGATGG
>JAHJUC010000521.1 GCA_018829385.1 Alphaproteobacteria bacterium | reverse complement strand
CCATCGGCGACGAACTGCTGTCGGGCCGCACCAGGGACAAGAACATCGGCCATCTGGCCGAATTGCTCACCGCCGCCGGTATCGATCTCGAGGAAGTCCGCATCGTGCCGGACGATCAGGACCGTATCGTCGAAGCGCTCAATGCGCTGAGAAACAGCTACGATTACGTGTTCACCTCCGGCGGCATCGGCCCGACGCATGACGACATTACCGCCGATGCGGTCGCGGCGGCCTTTGGCGTCGCCTGCACCCATGACGCCGATGCTCTGGCGCTGCTTGGCGAACAC
Source organism: Alphaproteobacteria bacterium (assembly GCA_018829385.1). Lineage (GTDB taxonomy): Bacteria > Pseudomonadota > Alphaproteobacteria > Rhizobiales > Rhizobiaceae > Hoeflea. Next base: position 4,711 of record JAHJUC010000521.1, on the reverse strand, counting down.
TATGCCGAGCGCGGCCTGGAATTTACCGAGGCCCGGCGCCGCATGGCCAGGATGCCGGTCGGCAGCCGCCACATCGACAATCCCGTCAGCCGCGCGCCGGGATTCGTCATCGGCAACGTGCATGTCATGGCCGGCGTTCCATCCGTTTTCCAGGCCATGCTCGACAACGTGCTGCCGACATTGAACACCGGCGTGAAGATCCTCTCCGACAAGGTCAGCTGCCCGTTCGGAGAGGGCGACATCGGCGATCCGCTGAGCGCCATCGCCAAGGCCCATCCCGAGGTCAACATCGGCTCCTATCCGCGCTTTACCGGCGACAGTTTTTCCACCGAGATCGTCATCCGCGGCCGCAGGCAGAGCGCGATCGATGCGGCCAGGGCCGATGTCGAGGCGATGCTGGTGAGCGTCGGCGCGAAGCTTAGAGCCAATCATCTCTAGCTGGAATCGTTTGGACGCCGGGATTTCGTGATCTGGCCAGGAGCGGGAGGCGACGCGGCGCGAGCGCCGTTAGCCTCGCGCGACGCAGTCCAGGGCGCGAAAGATCAAGTCCAGACGATTGCCATGGATCGTACTTTTCGGCCAGCCTCCCGGGTTCGCCAGGGTTGGACGTCTTTTCCGCGCCAGCGTCGTCAAAATCCTCGCGCGATGCGCTGCATCGCGCTTGTGGTTTTTCCTGGCTGGTACGAAAAATCCTGTCCACCGGACTGCTTCCAGCTAGAGATGATTGGCTCTCGCGCCAGGACCGTTTGATAAGGATCAATGCGTCCGCACTGCGCGCACCGCATGATGCCTGCATAGACGCATTTTTCGCGCCGCTCAGAGGAGACTTTATTATGGCCTATCATACGATCCTTGCCGTCTACGCAACACTGGCTGACGTGGCACCGGTGACTTCGGCCATTGCGGGTTTCGCGGCCGGCACGGACGTGCATCTGATCGGCTGCCACGGGGAACCGTCCCAGTTCGTCGTCCTGTCGGCCCCGATCGACGTGCCCGACGCGGCCACCATTGCAGCCCTTTACGAACAGGCCGATGTCCGCATGCGCGAAGTCGGCGATGCGTTCGATAAGGCGTGCGAAGCCGAAGGCCTGTCGCACGAGTGGCGTCCGGTCCGCTCGCCCGGCGGCGACAGCGCGATTTCCGCGCTTGTCAGCGCCCGCTCGGCCGATCTGGTGGTTGTGCGCCAGCCCGACCGGGCGGCCAACGAGGACATGGCCACCAATGTCGAGGCGCTGCTGTTCGAAGGCGGGCGTCCGGTTCTGTTTCTGCCGTCAAGCGGCAAGCTGGCAACGCCGATCAAGCGGATTGTCGTAGCCTGGGACGGATCCCGCGAGGCCGCGCGCGCCACCCACGACGCGCTGCCCTTGCTCAAGGCGGCCGAAGCCGTCGAAATCGTCATTGTCGACCCCGACAAGCTGCCCGACATCGATGCACCGCTCGCCGGCACGGATATCGCAAGCTGTCTGTCGCGGCACGGCATCCATGTCAATGTCACGACCGTCTCCAAGGGATCGGGCTCGACCGCCGAGGCCATTTCGGCCCAGGTCACCGCCAGCAATGCGGATCTTGTGGTGATGGGCGCCTACACCCATCAGCGCCTCAGGGAATGGCTGTTCGGCGGCGTCACCAGGGCCTTCCTGGAAAACTCCCCTGTTCCGGTTCTGATGTCACGTTGATCTGACCATCCCGCTCTGGCGTGCGGTGCGGCACCGCCGCACGCCACCGGTTCAACAGCATCCACAGCGCCGCGTCACGGAAAGTCCCATCCCTGAACGCCCGAACCGGAAGGACGGCGGTTCTCTCCCGTGCACTTCCTCCAGGACGGTCCGCCGATGCTTGCGCGCTGCACGGCGCGCCGCCACCCGATTCCATCCAGGCTGACGACAATGGTTCATAGTTGCGCCGGCTGACTTGCATTCGCCCTGAGATTCCGGCTATTTGCCCCGCTTGGATCATCAAACGGCAGCCATCGGGGTTGTTGCACACGCAAGGAAGCCAGCCATGTCTCTTCCAGACAAAGCCTTTCCGGTCTCATGGGACCAGTTCCATCGTGACGCGCGCGCGCTTGCATGGCGGCTGAGCGGAAGCGGGCAGGCCTGGAACGCGATCGTCTGCATCACCCGCGGCGGGCTTGTTCCCGCGGCCATCATTTCCCGCGAGCTCGACATCCGCCGCATCGATACCGTCTCGGTGGCTTCCTATCATGATTATGTCAATCAGGGCGAAATGCAGGTCTTGAAGGAAATCAACTCCGATATCCTGGAAACAGAGGGCGAAGGCGTCCTCATCGTCGACGACCTGACCGACACCGGCAAGACGGCGGCAATCGTCCGGGCGATGCTGCCGAAGGCCCACTTTGCCACCGTCTACGCCAAGCCGAAGGGCCGGCCGCTGGTCGACACCTTCGTCACCGAAGTCAGCCAGGACACCTGGATCTACTTCCCCTGGGACATGGGCTTTGCCTATGTCGAACCGATCGCCAAGGACTCCCGCGGCTAGGGCAATTCCAGCGAAAGTAGAAACCGGTTTCGCGGCCGGAATTGCGTGTAAATAGAAAGACATAGTTTTTCCGGCGATCCTCATTTCGCCGAAAATGTTCTAGCGCGCCGCAGCCAGCTATCGATGACGAGCTGGTTGCCGCCGGCGATGTAGCGGCCACCCCTCTCTAATAGCGGCACTCGTTAACCGTCTCTTATATAGATGTGTAACAATATGGGGCGACCATTAATGATCCCGGCTGGAATGATATCAGCTTGTCAAAGCCCGTGTCGGGCATGCATCGCGGCCAATCGGCATATCATTCACCATCATGCGACCATCCACGTCAGATCCCGGCAATCAGCTCAGGCAATACCGCATAGTCGGTATGAACCTTGCCGTGATCCTTGTCGTTCTGTCCGCGGCCGCGATCGTTCCGCGCAACGGCCAGGCCCTGGTGATTGTCTCCCCCTGGAGTGATCCCGGGCGAGTCATCGAGGTCATTGCCGACGCCGGTGGATCGGTCATGAACGGCACCGGCGCCCCCTATGCCGCAATCGCCCATTCCGACGAACCCGGGTTCGCCTTCCGCTTGTTCAAATCCGGCGCAATGCTGGTCCTCGACGGCAGTCTCGCTTTCTTTTGCAGGAGCACTTCTTCGCCATGAACTACATGAACCAACTTCGCACCCGCGCGGCCATCGCTATCGTCTCGCTGCTTTGGATCAATCTCGGGATGATGATCCTGCGTTACCTCTGGGGCATGCAGGCCGATCCTGTCATCGTCCTGGGCGGCGGCGCCGCCATCGCCGCTGCAGCCACCCTGACATGGTGGCGTGACCGGACCGGCACGGCAACTCAGATCTCGACGGCACTGGCGCACGCGGCGAGTGTTGCGCTTCTTGTCTATGCGTTCTCCGGCTCTCCGCTGCAGATCGACATGCACATGTACTTCTTCGCCAGCCTGGCGATCTGCGCATCCTGGGTCAACTGGCAGCCGATCCTGGCCTTTGCCGGCCTGACGGCGGTCCATCACCTGGCGCTGTTCTTCCTGATCCCCGCGGCCGTTTTCCCCGGTGAAACGGATTTCAGCCGCGTCGTGTTGCACGCGGTCATCCTGATTCTCGAGGCCGGTGCACTGGTGGCTCTTGGCCACTCGCTGGCAAGCGCCTTCGCCCAGAATGACGAGGCGATGCGCGAAACCGAAATCGCCAACAGGCAGGCCGGCGAGATGTCGCGCAAGGCCGAGGCGGCACAGCAGCAGAACCTCGAGGATGCCAGGAAGCGTGAAGCCGAACGCGCGTCCGACACCGAGCGCCTGCAGTTTGCCATGCAATCGCTTGGACGCGGGCTTCGCCAGCTGGCCGAAGGCGACCTCCGCTTCCGTCTCAACGACCGGTTCGACGATACGCTGGAAGTTCTCAGAAGCGATTTCAACTCCTCGATGGAATCGCTCGAGCAACTGGTGGCCGAACTGAGTAGCTCCGCCCGTCAGATGAGCGAGGGCTCCAACGGCGTCTGCGCCGATGCCGAGCGGATTTCCCAACGGACCGAACAGCAGGCCGTTTCGCTGGAGGAAACCGCCGCTGCAATCGGCCGCATCACCGAAAACGTCCAGACCGCGTCCAAGCGCGCCGGAGAGGCAGGAACCCTGGTCGACGAAGCGACGAAGAACGCCTCCGTTTCCGAGCAGATCGTCTCCAAGGCGGTCAGCGCCATGACCGAGATCGAAGGCTCCTCGCGTCAGATCGGCCAGATCATCACCGTGATCGACGAAATCGCCTTCCAGACCAATCTTCTGGCTCTCAATGCCGGCGTGGAAGCGGCCCGGGCCGGCGAGGCCGGCAAGGGCTTCGCGGTGGTGGCGCAGGAAGTGCGTGAACTGGCGCAGCGCTCGGCAAGTGCTGCCAAGGAGATCAACGCCCTGATCGAGACCTCGTCGACACAGGTCAGCAGCGGCGTGACCCTGGTCAACCAGACCGGCGAGGCTCTCCGCTCGATCGGCGAACAGGTCAAACATATCAACGACTACATCGCCAAGATTGTCGACACGGCGCGTGAACAGGCCGCTGACATATCCGAGATCAACTCGGCCATCGTCAACATGGACCAGACAACCCAGCAGAACACCGCCCTGGTTGCCGACACCACCAAGTCGATCCGCAACCTTGCAGTCGACGCCGACGGACTTGTCGCCAAGCTTGCCGTGTTCAGCGTCAATGAGCGCGCCATGT
>JAHJUC010000520.1 GCA_018829385.1 Alphaproteobacteria bacterium | reverse complement strand
TGGTTCGCCACGATGTTCCGCATCACCGACGCCGTGTGATTGCCGAGCACCGTTTGCAACGAGTATTTACTGGCCTCGACCAACAGCAGCCGTGTGAACGACGGCAGAGACATTTACCGCCATTTGCGAATCACCGGCATTTAAGTCACGGCTGCGGCAATAGCCAAGGCTGCGCGGAAGCCGGATCATCGGGCGAGCTGAAGGCCTCTCGTTCCCGACGAGACCGCCGGAACGGGTCCTGCAATGTCTGGAGCGTAACCCTCTGAATTACATACCTAAACGCCCACCCACCCACATTGAACACGCATCTTTACAGCGATGCCGGGTGTTCCACTCCCGTTTCCGGTTCGCGCCGCCAATGTTCTTTCATTGTTTCTTTACCCCTTGCGGAACACATATGGAACATGATACCTGAGTTCTGGTTTTGTTTCATTCCGGCCATCGAGCCGGCTGCCGGGGTCCTTCGCCAATGTTGACGCGCAAACAGCACGAACTTCTCCTCTTCATCAATGAACGGATGAAGGAAAGCGGCATCCCGCCGTCCTTCGACGAGATGAAGGACGCGCTCGACCTGGCGTCCAAGTCCGGCATTCACCGGCTGATCATGGCGCTCGAGGAGCGCGGCTTCATTCGCCGGCTGCCGAACCGGGCGCGGGCGCTCGAGGTGATCAAGCTGCCCGACAGCTACCAAGCCGGCCTGCAGCCGCGGCGCGGGTTCTCGCCGAGCGTGATCGAAGGCAGCCTGGGCAAGCAACCCGAACCGGTGCGGCGCGCCGAGCCCGCGAATGTCGAGCCGTCGCAGGTGGCCGAAGTGCCGATGATGGGCCGCATTGCCGCTGGCGTGCCGATCTCGGCGATCCAGAACATCACCCACAACATCACCGTGCCTGCGGAAATGATCGGGCCCGGCGACCACTACGCGCTCGAGGTCAAGGGCGACTCGATGATCGACGCCGGCATTTTCGACGGCGACACGGTTGTGATCCGCAACATGTCGACGGCCAATCCCGGCGACATCATCGTGGCGCTGGTCGACGACGAGGAAGCGACGCTGAAGCGGTTTCGCCGCAAGGGCGCCTCGATCGCGCTCGAAGCCGCCAACCCGGCCTATGAGACCCGCATCTTCGGGCCGGACCGGGTCAAGGTGCAGGGCAAGCTTGTCGGGCTGATCCGCCGCTATCACTGAATAGCCTGGATGGAGCGGCGCGAGGCACACGCGCGTTCTCTCAGTACGGATTTTTCTGCGCCAGGCGCCTTCACCCGAGCGCACGATGCGTCGGTGCGCGCGTGGCATGGCAACCGGTCCACCGGTCCGGCTCAGCCAGGCAGGTCGAACCTGCCGGTGCGCCAGTCATAATAGCGCTGGATCGTCCAGGGGCGGATGACGCCCTGCAAGGCGGCGTCGATCCTGAACACGGGTCTTGCCTGGTGACCTTCCGCCCCATGCGGCGGGGCCAAAGCCGATCGATCCTGTCCGCCGACGGTGATGGCCAGGGCTCCGGAGCGGCGCAGGCTGCGCGACGTGACGAGTGTGGCGCCGGAGCGGCAGGCGCGGAGATAGACCGGGATCGCCACAATCACCAGATCGGCCCGGTCGCAGGCAGCGCCAATCAGCGCCGCGTCATCGATGGTAATAATGGCGGCGCGGGCGTGGACGGCGGCACAGATGCCGCGGCCCGCGCAGTGAAAGCGCGAGGGCTGGCCCGCTGCGGCGGCTAGCAACCCATCGAGTATGCCGGCGTCAGTCGCTGTCCCGGGTGCCGAAGCCTTTTCTATGTTCGGCGCGGCAACGGGCGGAAGATGCGGCGCAGCGCGCAGCGCCGTCCGCCATTGGCCGAATACAAACTCGTTTGGCCGCGCCGCGTTGCTGGCCAGTCCTTCGGGGCCGGCCAGGCCCACCAGATCGCCGCTTTCGCTGACGAGGATATCGGGTGCGGGCGGCGCAACCGACGGCAACGCGCACACGGCGCCGAGCCCGATCAGAGCGACACCGGCAAGGCGCAGCCGGCTTCTCAGGAAGACCAGGATGACGAAGCCCGCTCCGGCAAGCAGAGTGGTCGTCAGCGGGATTTGCCCGACATTGAGATCGCCGCCAAGCGCATGAACGTAGTTGGCGGTGGCGATGACTCCCTTGAGCCCCTGCCCCATCACCAGGAGCGGCCAGGCATCCAGCCCGAAGGGCATCAGCAGCATCGCAAGGAGCCCGGCGGGCATGACGACGAATGTCACCAGCGGCATGGCCAGCAGGTTGGCGAGAAGCCCGTTGCCCGCAACCCGGTGGAAATGGTGGGCGGAGAACAGCCCTGTGGCGAGGCCGGCCACGAGCGAGGTGATCGCCAGCCCAAGCACGGCCTTGGCTGCAACCGCCAGCCAGCGGCGCGGCGCCGATCCGGACAGCCGGACGTCCGGCCCCGCAGATCGGTGGCGGGCGCGCATGGCAATGGCGGCATAGGCCGAGATCAGCGCGGCGGTGGCGGCAAAGGACATCTGGAAGCCGGGACCGACAACCGCGGATGGCGAGAACAGGATAATGGCAACCGCCGCCAGCGCCACATTGCGCATAGTGAGCGCCGGCCGGTCGGCCAGCACCGCGACCAGCATGATGGCAAGCATCACCCAGGCGCGCTGGGTGGCGACGCTGCCGCCGGAAATCAGCAGATAGGCGGTGGCGGTCATCAGCGCGCCGATCGCCGCGAATTTTTTGACCGGCAAGGCCTCCACCAGGACCGGAAAGGCCGCCAGGCCCTTGCGGATGCCGATGTAGAGGGTGCCCGCGGCGAGCGCCATGTGCAGCCCCGAGATCGCCAGGATATGCGCGAGCCCGGTTGCGCGCAACGCGTCGACCACCGGCTCGCTGATGCCGCGCCGGTCGGACACCGCAAGCGCCGCGGCGATGCCGCCCGGATCTCCCGGCAACACGTCGCGGATCCGGGCCGAGATGTGTTCCCTGGTGCTGCGCAGCCCCAGGCGGGCCGAACGGACCCAATCGTCCGCGGTCTCCGGCCCGCCGGTCTGGACAGGGGCCCGGTAGAAGAAGCCCTGCGCCCCTATGCCGTCGACAAAGGCGCGGAAGGCAAAATCGTACCCACCCGGCGTGACCGGACCGGAGGGCGAAGACAATCGCGCCCGCCCCGAAATCACCGCCCCGACAGGCACCGGCTCGTGGCGGCTTCGGGCCGCCAGACGAACGCGTAACGGCGGGCGCCGGATTTCCGGCTCAGTGGTGGTGGCCAGCCTGACAAGGTAGCGGACCCTGCCGTCAGGGTCGAATTCCCGCGCCTCGACGGTCCCGGTGATCGTGGTGGTCACGTCTGAATCAAGCAGGATGGCGCCGTTGTGAACCTCGATGCCCGAGGCCAGCGCGCCCGCCAGCAGGGCAGCCGTGTAGCCGGCGCAACGTGCGGCGGCGAGATGGTTTTCACGGGTCAAGACGGCGACCAGCAACGCCACAACCAGGCCGACGGCGAGGACCACAAGAGGCGGATCCGCAGGCGCCATGTAGAAAAGACCGGCGCCGGTCCCCATGGCCACGGGAAGAAACAGGAATGCGAGCCCCTGCTCCCTTTCCGCCGCAGCAGCCGTCGCAATCGCCTGGCGCAGGCGGATCAGGCCTGGGCTCCCATCCCGGACCTTC
>JAHJUC010000519.1 GCA_018829385.1 Alphaproteobacteria bacterium | reverse complement strand
TCGTTTACTCGATTGACCAGGCCATGCGTATCCGCACCGGCGAAACCGACGCCGACGCGTTGTAAGGCAACAGGAGACCTAATCCATGACACTTCAGATGTCACACACATCCCCGCTTCGCATCGGGCTCATGGCAGCGGGCGCACTCGCTGCCTTCGCTGCTCCCGCCTTCGCACAGGATGCCGCCGCCACCACCATGGACAAGGGTGACACCACCTTCATGCTGGTCTCGACCATTCTCGTGCTCCTGATGATCCTGCCGGGCCTGGCGCTGTTCTATGGCGGCCTGGTGCGGACCAAGAACATGCTCTCGGTGCTGCTCCAGTGCACGCTGATCACCGCGATGGTGATGGTGATCTGGATCTTCTACGGCTATTCCTTCGCCTTCGGCGGATCGGAAAGCGCCTTCTGGGGCGGAACCGCGAAACTGTTCCTGGCGGGCGTGACTCCGGCCAGCGAAGCCGCCACCTTCTCCGATGGCGTGATGATCCCGGAATATATCTTCATCGCCTTCCAGATGACGTTCGCCTGCATCACCCCGGCGCTGATTGTCGGCGCCTTCGCCGAGCGGATCCGGTTTTCCGCGGTGATGCTGTTCGTGGCGCTGTGGGTCACCTTCGTCTACTTCCCGGTCGCCCACATGGTCTGGGACGCCAACGGCCTGTTGTTCAAGATGGGCGCGCTCGACTTTGCCGGCGGCACCGTCGTGCACATCAATGCCGGCATCGCCGGCCTGATAGGCGCGATCATGGTCGGCAAGCGCACCGGCTTCGGCCGTGACATGATGGCGCCGCACTCGATGACGCTGACCATGGTCGGTGCTGCACTGCTGTGGTTCGGCTGGTTCGGCTTCAACGCCGGCTCCAATCTCGAAGCCAATGGCGGCGCCGCGCTCGCCATGATCAACACCTTCACCGCAACAGCCGGCGCGATCCTGGCCTGGACGGTGATCGAAACCCTGCATCGCGGCAAGGCATCGCTGCTCGGTGCGGTTTCCGGCATGATCGCCGGTCTCGTTGCCGTCACTCCCGCGGCGGGCTTCTCGGGCCCGGTCGGCGCCATCGCGCTGGGCGCCATCGCCTCGGGGGTCTGCTACTACTTCGTCGCGGTGGTGAAGAACAAGTTCGGCTATGACGACACGGCCGACGTGTTCGGCATCCACGGCGTCGGCGGCATTGTCGGCGCGCTTGGAACCGCGATCGTCAACATGCCGGGCCTTGGCGGCGCTGGCGGCGAAGACTATGCCGTCGGTTCGCAGTTCGTGATCCAGGCCTCGGCGGTCGGCATCACCATCCTGTGGTGCGGCATCCTCTCGTTCGTTCTCTACAAGATCGTGGACATGGCGCTTGGCCTGCGCGTCAGCGTCGAAGACGAGCGCCAGGGTCTCGACCTGGCCTCGCATGGCGAAGCCGCCTACCACGGCTAACCACGCCGGATTGGACGACATTGAAGACGCGGTCCTGGTTCCAGGGCCGCGTCTTTGCTTGAGCCGGTCATTTTGCCGGTTCAGCGCGGTGCATGGTTAATGCCACATTAACCCGTGGGTGGTTAGATTTGCCGAAGATGGGTCCGCACGGGCCCAAAACCCGATTCGGACATTGTGTACCCATGCAGTCAGGCTCTTCCTCCCTTCCGTCAGGCGTTCCTTCCCACAGCAACCTGCTGGGTGAGCTGGTGCGGCGGCAGATCCGCTTCGTCGCCGGGCTTGGAATTCTTGCCGGCTTGATGCTGGCGATTGCGGCGCTTGCCACCTGGAATGTCACGGATCCGAGTTTCTCCAATGCCAACGGCGCGGTTCCGCACAATGCGCTGGGGTTCAGCGGCGCGGCGTTTGCCGATCTGGTGATGCAGTTCTTCGGGCTTGCCGGGGTCATCGCGCTGCTGCCGGCGCTGTTCTGGGCAATCGGCCTGTTGCGCAACCGGCCCGTCGACCGGATGTCGCGGCGCGGCGCTGCCTGGTTTGGCGGCGCCTGGCTGACCGCGGCCCTGTTCGGGCTGATGCCCCGGTCGGAAAGCTGGCCCCTGCCCAACGGCCTTGGCGGCGTGCTCGGCGACATGGCGCTGAAGATCCCGTCGGTGTTTACCGGCGGCTTTCCCTCTGGTCTTGTTGCGGTGATCCTCGGATTGCTGATCGCGCCTGTGGCGTGCTGGCTGCTGGTGTTCGGCGCCGGCCTGATCGGCCGCCCGGCATCGGTTGACGTCAGCGATGCACCGGTCATGGAGGACGATGAGGAGATCGACGAGGCAACGAGCGGTTCACTGGTTCTCGGCGCGATCACCCATGCCTGGCTGACGATTCGCGGCCGCATCCGGCGGATGACGGGTTTTGCCGGGCTGCGGAAGCTCAAGGTGATGCCGGAATCGCCGCTCGATCTGAACGGCGGGCATGCGCAGGGCGGCGGCGAACTCTATGAGAGACCTGCCCGTCCGGCTGGCGAGCGGATCGAACCCGGCTTCGCACCGGCGGCGCGGGCGCGGCCTGTGCCGGTCGATGATGCCCCGCCATTCGACATCGATGACGATCCGCTTCCGGACGGCATCCTGTCCGATGACATGGGCGATGAGGACGACCCGGCCGCAGACTGGCGCCCGCAGGCTGCACCGGCGCCTGCCCGCTCAACGCCGTCTCCCCGCATCTCGGCTCCCGCCGAACGGCCCAAGCCGGGGGCGCGGCTTCAGCGCGACGCCCAGGGCTCGATGCTCGACGATCAGGGTTTCTCGCTGCCATCGGTGCACCTGCTGACCGAGGCGCGAAACGTGGCCAAGGATTCCTCGCTGTCGCCGGAAGCGCTCGAACAGAATGCGCGCATGCTGGAAGGCGTGCTGCAGGACTTCGGCGTCAAGGGCGAGATCATTCATGTCCGGCCTGGCCCGGTCGTCACCCTGTACGAACTCGAGCCTGCGCCCGGCATCAAGTCGTCGCGGGTGATCGGGCTTGCCGATGACATCGCCCGCTCGATGAGCGCCATTGCCGTCCGCGTTGCCGTGGTTCCCGGGCGCAACGCCATCGGCATCGAATTGCCGAACCAGAAACGGGAAACCGTGTTCCTGCGCGAACTGATCGCCAGCCGCGACTTCGAGACCTCCAAGGCCAAGCTCGGACTGGCGCTCGGCAAGACCATCGGCGGCGAACCGGTGATCGCAGACCTTGCCAAGATGCCGCACGTGCTGGTGGCGGGTACTACCGGTTCGGGCAAGTCGGTCGCCATCAACACGATGATCCTGTCGATCCTCTACCGCATGGACCCGTCAAAGTGCCGGTTGATCATGATCGACCCGAAAATGCTCGAGCTGTCGGTCTATGACGGCATTCCGCATCTGCTGACACCGGTGGTGACGGATCCGAAGAAGGCCGTCGTGGCGCTCAAGTGGACCGTCCGGGAGATGGAAGAGCGCTACAAGAAGATGTCGAAGATCGGTGTGCGCAACATCGACGGCTTCAATCAGCGGATCGAACAGGCCCGAGCCGCCGGGGAACCGATTACCCGCACGGTTCAGACCGGTTTCGACCGCCAGACCGGTGAGGCCGTCTACGAAACCGAGGAATTCGATCTGACGCCGCTGCCCTACATCATCGTGCTGATCGACGAGATGGCCGACCTGATGATGGTCGCCGGCAAGGATATCGAAGGCGCGGTGCAGCGCCTGGCGCAGATGGCGCGCGCCGCCGGCATCCACGTGATCATGGCGACGCAGCGTCCGTCGGTCGATGTCATCACCGGCACGATCAAGGCCAACTTCCCGACCCGTATCTCCTTCCAGGTCACCTCGAAGATCGATTCGCGCACCATCCTCGGCGAGCAGGGCGCGGAGCAGCTGCTGGGCATGGGCGACATGCTGTACATGGCCGGTGGCGGCCGTATCCAGCGCGTTCACGGGCCGTTCGTTTCGGACCGGGAAGTCGAGGACATCGTCTCGTTCCTGAAGACCCAGGGCGTGCCGGAATATCTCGATGCGATCACCGAGGACGACGACGAGGGCGAAGGCGGCGGCGGGCCGGCGGGTACCTCCAACCTCGCCGAATCGGACGATCCCTACGACCAGGCCGTGGCCATCGTGCTGCGGGATGGCAAGGCGTCGACCTCCTATATCCAGCGCCGGCTCGGTATTGGCTACAACCGTGCTGCTTCACTGATCGAACGCATGGAAAAGGAAGGTGTGATCAGTCCCGCCAACCATGCCGGCAAGCGCGAAATCCTGGTGCCGACGGAAGACGATATCGATCCGCGCTAGGGTTATCCGATTGAGAAATATCGCGTCACACTGGCGCCGCAGTCTTGAGCGAGATAGAGACTGAAACGAAACGGAGACAGAGATGTCGAAGCAGACCATTGCCACCACGATCGAACGGCACGATCCGGTTCGCCGCACCCTCCTGGGCGGCGGGCTGGGTCTGGGGTTGGCGCTGATGGCCGCGGCCACCGGACTTATGGCATTTCCCGGCAGTGCGCGCTCGGCTGATGCGGCCCAGAAGGTCGCCGATCACTTCGCGTCGGTCAAAACCATGACCGGCGAATTCATCCAGTTCGGCCCCAATGGCGAGCAGACCGGCGGCAAGTTCTTTATCGAGCGTCCCGGCAAGCTGCGCTTCAATTATGAGGCGCCGTCCGCCGTGAGGGTCATTGCCGATGGCAAGAACGTGGTGATCGGCAATCGCAAGCTGAGGACCTGGGATCTCTATCCGCTCGGCAAGACGCCGCTGAAGCTTCTGCTTTCGGAAAAGATCGACCTGTCGGGCGAGACGGTGCGCTCGGTCAAGGAAGATCCCGACCTGACCACGATCGTTCTCGGCAACAAGTCGATTTTCGGCGATTCGACCATTTCCATGATGTTCGATCCGAAGAGTTTCGAGCTCAGGCAGTGGACCATCCGCGATGCCCAGGGCAAGGACACATCGGTGATGATCTTCAATGTCCAGGCAGGCGTCCGGTTCGCCGAAGACGTCTTCGAAGTCCCCTATGCGCAGGTCCAGCCTCAAAAACGTCCAAGCGACGGCTAAACCTGCCAGCGGTTAAGTCCGGAATCGCAATAGAACTGTGGATGAGTGCCGAATCGCGCCGCCCCGGCCGGATCGGCTTGCCCTTGGCTGGCTAATCGGCCACATACGGGCAGGTTCCCATCCAAGAAGGCGATTTCGATTTGGCGTTCTCCGTTACGACCTGGAATATCAACTCCGTCCGGCTCAGGCTTCCGCTGGTGCAGCATTTCCTGGAAACCGCACAGCCCGACGTGCTGTGCCTGCAGGAAACCAAGTGTCCCAACGACGCGTTTCCCAGCGCCGCCTTCCGCAAGCTGGGATACGAGCATCTCGCCATCCACGGCCAGAAGGGCTATCACGGCGTCGCCATTATCTCGCGCCTGCCGCTTTCCGATGACCGCCGGCAGACCTATTGCGCGATCGATGATACACGAAATGTCTCGGCGGTCGTCGAGGCGCCCAGATCGAAGCGAATCCGCATCCATAATTTCTACGTGCCGGCCGGCGGCGACGAGCCCGACCGCGAGATCAATCCGAAATTCGGGCACAAGCTCGATTTCGTCGAGGAAATGAAGCTGCTCCATGCCGAAGCGGAGCTGGCTGAAGGCGTGTCTTCCATCCTGGTTGGCGATCTCAACATTGCGCCGCTGGAGACCGATGTCTGGTCGCACAAGCAGCTGCTGAAAGTGGTCAGCCATACCCCGGTCGAGACGGAAAGCTTCCTGGCCATGCAGAAGGCCGGGGCCTGGGTCGACCTGATCCGGACGCATATTCCGCCGGAGGAGAAGATCTTCACCTGGTGGAGCTACCGGGCCAAGGACTGGGACGCGGCCGACCGGGGACGGCGGCTGGATCACGTCTGGTCATCGGCGGACCTGGCGCCGGCGCTGAAACGCATCGACGTGCTGCGCGAAGCGCGCGGCTGGGAACGGCCATCCGACCACGTGCCGGTGACGGCGCATTTCGATTTCTGAAGGCTGGCCGATCGCGCGGCCGGACAGGATCAGCCGGCGAACCGCCCGGATATCCTGCCCAGATCGGCATTGAGCGCCGCCATGTTTTCCTCGATGCGTTGACGCACGATGCCGGCGATGTCGGGATATTCTTCCAGCATGCGCCGGAACAGCGGCCGGTTGATGCGGATAACCTCCGCATTGTCGGGTGCAATAGCCGTCATCGACCGGTTGACCGCTGTGACCATCGCCAGTTCGCCAAGCAGGGTGCCGCGTTCGGCAAATCCGAGCGAGACAGGACGGCCGTCCTTACCGGTCCGCGACAACTCGAAACGGCCGCCGGCAACCACGAAGGCGCAATCGGCGGGTGTGCCTTCCCTGAACAGCATCTGGCCGGCCTGCATCTTCCGCCGTTCGGCGCCGAACGCGATCAGCCGCAGCTTGTCCTCGCTGATGTCGCGGAACAGCGGGACCATCGACAGCAAGGCAATGTCGTCATTCAGGGCCACGGATGCACTCCTTGAAAGGCGATGTCGGGGAAAGCCGGCCAAGGGCCGGCCGAGCCGGCATCAGGGTATGATCTTGTAGCCACCGCTTTCGGTCACCAGGATTTCGGCGTTCGACGGGTCGGCCTCGATCTTCTGGCGAAGGCGATAGACGTGGGTTTCGAGCGT
>JAHJUC010000518.1 GCA_018829385.1 Alphaproteobacteria bacterium | reverse complement strand
TCCAAGCCGATCGGCGACGTGATCGGCGCGGAAGGCGATGCCGAGCACCTGGCGATCAAATTCGTCTCCGACGAAAACAGCAAGGGGTCGGTGCGAATCGAGCACATGCTGGGCGGTGTGGCCAACGCGTTCGGCATGGGGATCAATCCGGCGCTGAAATATGCCGCGCAGGCCGAACATGCGCTGGAAAAGGCGCTTGCCGAGACACCCGCTGCCGCACCCGCGGAGGACGCGGAGAAAAGCAAGCTGTTCAAGTAGCGCACAGCCCTGGCTATATCGCGGCGAAGTCGGCCCGACTTGCAATCGGAAATGCAACGTCTTATGTGAAGGGTTCCCCGGCATTGCCGGGTTCTTTTGAAACCCTATTATGCTCAAATTGAGCATAATAGATGATGACGGGAGGGTTTGCCATGACCCGGTTGGAGACAGGCACGAACGCGCAGGCCGCAAGACAGGCGCAAAGTGCAGCGGAGCGGTTCGGCGTGATGGAGCGTCCGGAGTTGAAATATACCCCGGCGGTGGCGCGCGAGACCGCGCATCTTTACGAACGCGTGCGCAAGCATATCCCGGAAATCGAATGGCCGGTCTACGCGCCCTACATCCACGCCATCAACCGGATCAAGAAGGAGCGCGGGGCGGCGATCCTGGCGCACAACTACCAGACCCCGGACATCTTTCACTGCGTTGCCGACATCGTCGGCGATTCGCTGCAGCTGGCGCGCGAGGCGTCAAAGGTCGACGGCGAGATCATCATCCAGTGCGGCGTGCACTTCATGGCCGAGACCTCGAAGCTTTTGAACATGGACAAGACCGTGCTGATTCCCGACGCGAGGGCCGGGTGTTCTCTGTCGGATTCGATCACCGGCGCCGATGTGCGGCTCTTGAAGGAGCGCTATCCCGGCGTGCCGGTGGTCACCTATGTCAACACCTCTGCCGATGTGAAGGCGGAAACCGACATCTGCTGCACCTCGTCCAATGCAGTCGCCGTGTGCGAGAGCTTCGAGTCGGACACGATCCTGTGCATTCCCGACGAATATCTGGCGATGAATGTCGCCAGGCAGACCAAAAAGAAGATCCTGACCTGGAAGGGCCATTGCGAGGTGCATGAGCGCTTCACGGCGGACGAACTGCTCGCCTATAAGGAAGCCGATCCGACCATCGAGATCATCGGCCACCCCGAATGCCATCCGGACGTGATCGCGGTCTGCGATTTTTCCGGGTCGACGTCCGGCATGATCAACTACGTCAAGGACAACCGTCCGGCGCGGGTGCTCCTGGTGACCGAGTGCTCGATGGCTTCCAACATCGAGAGCGAAGTTCCGGGCGTCGAATTCGTCAAGCCGTGCAACCTGTGCCCGCACATGAAGCGCATCACCCTGCCCAAGATCCTCGACAGCCTGCTTACCATGACCGAGGAGGTGTTGGTGGATCCCGCCATCGCCGACCGCGCCCGTCTTGCGGTCGAGCGGATGGTCAATCTCAAGAACTGACGTTCTGGCTTAGCGGCCGAAGCGCCGCACTCGTCCAGCAGGGAGCACGCCATGGCGTCGACAGCGATTGCCGTTCATCAGCCGCAGGCGGTCAAGCGATCCGATGAAGTCGTCATCATCGGCGGCGGGCTTGCCGGGCTGTTCTGTGCGCTGAAACTGGCGCCCAAGGCGGTGACCGTCCTGGCCGCCGCCCCGATCGGCCGCGGCGCGTCCTCGGCCTGGGCGCAGGCCGGCATCGCCGCGGCTGTCGGACCCGGCGACACGATCGAAAGCCACGTCAACGACACCATCATCGCCGGCGACGGCATCGTCGATGAAGCAATCATTCGCATGATGGCGACGGAGGCGTCGGACCGGATCCACGACCTGCTCGGCTACGGCGTGCCGTTCGACCGGGATCTCGAAGGCCATCTGGCGGTCAGCCGCGAGGCGGCGCACTCGCAAAGCCGGATCGTGAGGGTCAGGGGCGACATGGCTGGACGCGCCATCATGGAGGCGCTGGTGGCCTCGGTGCGCAAGACGCCGTCGATCCGGGTGCTGGAAGGCTATGTGGTCGAGGAGCTGATCGTCGAAGAGGGGCGGGTGACCGGCGTCATCGCCCGCGACAAGGCCGGCAGCGGCGAGGAGCTGCAGCGGATCACCGGATCGAACGTGGTAATGGCCACCGGCGGCATCGGCCATCTCTACGAGGTGACGACCAACCCGACCGAAGCGCGCGGCGGCGGCATCGGCATGGCGGCGCGCGCCGGCGCGCGGATGGCCGACATGGAGTTCGTGCAGTTTCACCCGACCGCGATCAATGTCGGCAAGGACCCGGCGCCGCTGGCGACCGAGGCGCTGCGCGGCCATGGCGCGACGCTACACAATTCCGCCGGCGAGCGCTTCATGCTGCCGCTGCACAAGGACGCGGAACTGGCGCCGCGCGACGTTGTGGCACGCGGCATCTTTGCCGAGGTGAAGGCCGGGCGGGGCGCATTTCTCGATTGCCGCACGGCGGTGCCGGGGTTTGCCGCGGAATTTCCGACGGTCTACGGCTACTGCCGGGAGGCGGGCATCGACCCGGTCAGCGAGATGATCCCGGTCATCCCGGCGGCGCATTACTTCATGGGCGGCATCTGGACCGACATCGACGGCCGGACCTCGCTGCCCGGCTTCTGGGCCTGCGGCGAGTGCACCTCGACCGGCGCGCACGGCGCCAACCGGCTGGCGTCGAATTCGCTGCTGGAAGCGGTGGTGTTCTCCGCCCGCATCGCCGAAACCCTGAAAGCCGAGATCAGGCCGGATGCGCCCGCAAACTGGCAGGATGGCTCGGTGACGACGACCGAGCACATCACCGAGAACGACCATCCCAACATGGTGGCCCTGCGCAAGACCATGAGCGCCAATCTCGGCGTGCTGCGTGACGGCGAGGGCATGCGCGCCGCACTTCACACGATCCTGCACCTGGCGCGGGAAAGCCACTCGGTCCGCTTTGACAATGTCATCACCACGGCGAAACTGATCGCCGTCTGCGCACTCAACCGCACCGAAAGCCGCGGTGGCCATTTCCGCACCGACTATCCTGAAGAACAGGCGGACTGGAAGCGGCGGACGCTGGTGACGCTCGATCAGGCCCATGCCATCATTCCCGACCTGCTGGAGGGCTGACCCATGACACGCGCCTATCTTCCCGAACTGCCGCAACTGATGGTCGAGGAGCAGGTGCGCGCAGCCCTCATCGAAGATCTCGGCCGCGCCGGCGACATCACCTCGAACGCCACCATCGGTCCGGAGAAGCAGGCGAGAGCCGAGATGAACAGCCGCGAGGCTGGCGTTATCGCCGGGCTGCCGCTGGCTGCCGCCGCGTTCCGGCTGATCGATCCGGCCATCCGCTTCGAGGCGCTGGTGGGTGACGGCGCACGGGTGGAGCCGGGGACGATGATTGCCCGGATTTCCGGCCCGGCGCGCGGGCTGCTGTCAGCCGAGCGGGTGGCGCTGAACTACCTCATGCACCTGTCAGGCATCGCCACCTATACGGCGCGGTTCGCCGACGCGATCGCCCACACCAAGGCGCGGGTCACCTGCACCCGCAAGACCATTCCGGGGCTGCGGTCGGTGGAGAAATACGCCGTGCGCTGCGGCGGCGGCTCCTCGCACCGCTACGGCCTCGATGACGCGATCCTGATCAAGGACAATCATATCGCGGTGGCCGGCGGCATCGCCGAAGCGCTGAAGGCCGCGAAGGCTTTTGCCGGGCATCTGGTCAGGATCGAGATCGAGGTCGACACGCTCGGGCAGTTCGCCGAGGTGCTGGAGGAGGGCGCTGATGTCTGCCTGCTCGACAACATGGGGCCGGACATGCTCAGGCAGGCCGTGGCGATAAACACCGCCAGGAGCGGCGGCCCGATCACGCTCGAGGCCTCCGGCAACGTCAGTCTCGACACCATCAAGGCCATCGCCGAGACAGGGGTCGACTACATCTCCACCTCGAAGATCACCATGGCGGCGCCGACGCTCGATATCGGGCTGGATATGGCGATCGGGTGAGCACAGGTGATGTTCACCTGTGTGATGGCCGGATCAATTGTTTTGCTTGATCGGTTCATGTGTTGAAGCCCCGGTCTTATCCGGTTAACTGGCGAAACGGTTGCGATTGCCCGACCAAGCCAGAACTGGAATTTCCTTGACACATCACATTGCGACGGACCGCAAGGCCAACCTGGCAGGCAGTGCCTGGATGATCGCGGCGATGGCGGTTTTTGCCATCGAGGATGCCCTCATCAAGGCTGCGTCCACGATGCTGCCGGTCGGCGAGGTTCTCGTCCTATTCGGTCTCGGGGGCGCTCTTGCTTTCGCCTTCGTGGCGCTCATCAATAAACAACCGCTGTACAATCCGGGCGTCGTTTCCCGGCCGATGTTGATCCGTGTGGTTTTCGAGGTCTCCGGTCGTTTGTTCTATGTGCTTGCGCTTTCGCTGATCCCGCTATCGGCAGTTACCGTGATCCTGCAGGCGACGCCGCTTGTGGTGGTCGCAGGCGCGGCCGTGGTGTTTGGCGAAAAGGTCGGATGGCGCAGATGGACCGCAATCTTCCTCGGTCTTGTCGGGGTCGTTGTCATCATTCAGCCCGGAACGGAGGGGTTCTCGATGCTCTCGCTTCTGGCGGTTCTCGGCATGCTCGGATTTGCCGGACGTGATCTGGCCAGCCGCGCCGCACCGGCCACAATGAGCACGGCGATCCTCGGCCTGTACGGCTTCATGTCCATAATCGTTGCCGGCGGATTGTACTCGGCCTGGCAAGGCGTCGCTTTCGTGATGCCTGATGCCCGGATATCGCTTTACGTGCTGGGGGCTGTTCTTGCCGGCGTCACCGCCTATTCCTGCCTGATGAAGGCGATGCGAACCGGAGAGGTGTCGGCGGTAACGCCGTTCAGGTATTCGAGGCTGCTGTTTGGCATTGCGCTCGGGATCGTCCTGTTTGGCGAACGGCTGAGCCTTGCCATGGTGGTCGGATCGGGACTGATCGTCGTATCGGGGCTGTTCATACTCTGGCGTGGCAGGCAGGTCAGCGGGAAGAAATAACTCCTTGTCGTCTGCAATTGGCCGTGAACGGTTGCGGCGGTTGGCGGGCCGGACGGACCTGCCGGAACGATAAGGGCCGCCGTTACAGACGGCGGCCCCTGATGGTGTCAGCGCGGTTCGCTGTGCAATCCCTTGAGGATGGCGAAACAGGCGAGCAGCAGCACGATGGTGAAGGGGAAACCGGTCGAGACCGCCATCGCCTGCAGGGCGCCCAGGCCACCGCCAAGCAGCAGCGCGATCGCCACCAGCCCCTCGAAGCTTGCCCAGAAGACGCGCTGCGGCACCGGTGCATCGACCTTGCCACCGGCGGTGATGGTGTCGATCACCAGCGAGCCCGAGTCCGACGAGGTGACGAAGAACACGATCACCAGCACGATGGCGATGAACGAGGTGATCTGCTGCAGCGGCAATGCCTCGAGCATGGCGAACAGCTTGAGCTCGAGCGGAGCGTCGACGACGACCTGGTAGCCGTCATTGACCAGCTGGCTGATGGCGGTGCCGCCGAAGACCGTCATCCAGAACACCGAGACCAGCGACGGGATGATCAGCACGCAGACGAGAAACTCGCGCACCGAGCGTCCGCGGCTGACGCGGGCGATGAACATGCCGACAAAGGGCGACCACGAGATCCACCAGGCCCAGTAGAAGGCGGTCCAGCCCTGGCGGAAATTGTCATCCTCGCGTCCGAACGGGTTGGAGAGTTCGGGCAGGTAGCGGGCATATTCGTAGAGATTGTGGAAGAAGCCGGAGAAGATCGCCATCGTCGGGCCGACGAGCAGCACGAAGAGCAGCAGCAGCGCCGCCAGCACCATGTTGATCTCGGACAGGCGCTTGACGCCGGCGTCGAGGCCGGCCACCACCGAGAGCAGCGCCACGCCGGTAATGGCGACAATCAGCACCACCTTGGAGACGTCGCTTACCGGGATGCCGAAGATGTGGTTGAGGCCGGCATTGGCCTGTTCGGCGCCGAAGCCCAGCGACGTGGCGAGCCCGAACAGGGTGGCAAAGACCGCCAGGATGTCGATGACATGGCCGGTCCAGCCCCAGACGCGTTCGCCGAAGATCGGGTAGAACACCGAGCGCATGGTTAGCGGCAGGCCCTTGTTGTAGGCAAACAGCGCCAGCGCCAGGGCGACGATGGCGTAGATCGCCCAGGGGTGAAGTCCCCAGTGGAAGATCGTCGCCGCCATGCCCAGATCGCGTGCCTCGGTCGCATTGCCGGCCGCGCCGCCCAGCGGCGCCCAGCTCTCGGCCGTGCCGGCATTGTCGGCGAAGGAGGACGAGAAATGCGAGATCGGCTCCGACACTCCGTAAAACATCAGGCCGATGCCCATGCCGGCGGCGAACAGCATGGCGAACCAGCCGGAATAGGAATAGTCGGGCGTCGCATCCTTGCCGCCGATGCGGACCTTGCCGTAGGGCGAAACGATCAGGAACAGGCACAAGAGCACGAAGAGGTTGGCGGCGGTGAGGAAGAACCAGTCGAAGGTCCCTGTCAGCCAGTTGCGCAGGTCATTGAAAGCCGCGCCGGTGCTTTCCTGAAAGGCCAGCGTGACGAAGACAAAGGCAACGATGGTCAGGCCTGAAATGGCAAAGACCGGATTGTGGATATCAAGGCCGAACGGCCCGACGGACATCGAGATGTTGTCCTGGCCGACCTCGTACTCGGTATCGATAAGGTTGGCCGGGCCTTCCGGCGCCGGAATGCCCTGTTCGCTGGTGTCACTCATGGGGTGTTCTCCCGTTATGGTCTTATTGTTGTCGGTGCCGCTGGTCCGGGCTCAGCCACGGACGAGGAAGACGGACGCATCGGTGTGGGTCGCCAGCTTGCCGCCGTTCGAAGGCCAGATATGGTCGACGACATTGGGAATGTGGGTTGCCATGACAACCAGATCGCTTCCCGTATCGTGCACCGTCTTGATCAGCGCGTCATCGAGGTCGACCGTCGGGTCGTGGCTGACCACGGTCAATCCATGGGTTTCAATCCCGTGGATCTCCGCCTGCCCGGCGGCGAAGCTTGCGAGTTTCTGATCATACTCGGCCGGATTGTGTCCCAGCGGTCCGGGTGCTGCCGCCGTCACCCCCACATAGGTGACCGGTGCATTGTAGAGCTTTGAAAGATATGCGGCGGTGTCGAGTGCATGCGCAAGCTTGTCGGTGTGTGCAATATCCACCGGAACCATTATTTTCCTGTACATTGAATTTCCCCGTCTTGTATCCGGCCGGCTATTGTGTGCCGATATATTGTTATTGTTCTATGTTGCCGGTCTTGTCAGGTTTGTGATGCTCGGCAAAAAGGTCGAGCAAGGCTCTGATTTCACTCAAGGCTAACGTGAAACATGCATGATTGTAAACCGACACTGTCCGGTTTCTCC
>JAHJUC010000517.1 GCA_018829385.1 Alphaproteobacteria bacterium | reverse complement strand
TCGCACGAGCAGCTTCGGCGGTGCTGCGGGTGGGTTCGATGCCGTAGCAGGGAATGCCAAGCTCGCGCGCATATTGCAGCAGATAGCCGTCATTGGCGGCGACCTCGGCCACGAGGCTGTCCGCACCGAGGCCAAACCGGTTGCGCATCGCCCCGACATAGGATTTCGCATGATCGAGCCAGGTCCTGGAGAAGGACGAGAAATAGGCATAATCGCCGGAGAAGAATTCCTCCCGGTCGGCAAAATCCTCGGTCTGGGTCAGCCAGCATTCAGTGCAGGTACGGATGACCAGCGGATAGCGCTTTTCCGGCAGACCCAGATCGGCCTCGTCGAGATAGGAGTTGGACGGCGGCACCTCGCCAAGATCCAGGAACGGAATGAAATCGCCACCGCCGCAATGTCTGCAGCGCATCATGGGAGCTGCCCCGCTGCATCGATCAGGGGGTGGCTGGCATCGCGGGCGGACACTCCGGAGACCGGCAGGGGCCAGTCGATGCCGAGCACCGGGTCGTCGTGGCGCAGGCCGGCCTCGTGGTCCGGGTTGTAGGCGACGGAATGGATGTAGACGAGTTCGGCGTCATCGGTGAGCGCCTGGAACCCGTGCGCGAAGCCTTCCGGGATGTAGATCGCAGTTCCCGCCTCTGCCGACAGTTCGACACCGACATGCGCATAGCGCGAGGGACTGCCGTCGCGGACATCGACGGCGACATCGTGGACCGCGCCGCGGATGCAGACGACCAGCTTGGCTTCGGCATAAGGCGGGCGCTGATAATGCAGGCCGCGCATGGTTCCGGCCCTTTCCGTGCGGCTGTGATTGATCTGGGCAACAGGGCCGGGCCAGCCGATCTCTGCGAGCGCCTCGGCGCAGAAGATGCGGGCGAAGGCGCCGCGCTCGTCTGCAAACGGCTTGCGTTGCACCAGCACCGGGCCGTCCTTGCGGCCCGGCATCAGCGGCTCCAGTCCGAAAGGGGAAGCAGTCACCGGACGCATGCCATCGACGCACGCCTGACGGCATCGAGATAGGCGCAGCAATCGGCCTCGCACAATTCGCGCGCCCGGCGACCGGACAGGAAATCGCGATACCACTGCGCCGTCAGCGTGACGGTTTGATCCAGACCCCAAAGGCCTGAAATTCCGAGATTCGTCTCGGCCAAGCTGGGATCGAGCGCAAGAGCGTGTGCCTCGACAGGGCCTTCAAGCGTGTCGGCAAAGTCCGTTCGCACGTCGCCGAACTCGGCGGCTGCCAGCGAGAGCACCTTGCGAACGGTCGCGCTCTCGCTGCGCGGTCCGAAATTGTAGGCTGGCGCCACATCCACACCGGAGGCCAGCTTTTCGGCCAGCATAAGGTATCCGCGCAGCGGCTCGAGCACGTGTTGCCAGGGTCGCGTCGCTTCCGGTCGCCGGACCTTGAGCGTTTCGCCCGACGACCAGGCCCTGACCGCGTCGGGCACCAGGCGGTCTTCCGCCCAGTCTCCGCCGCCGATCACGTTGCCGGCCCGCGCCGTTGCAATGCCGCATCCCTCGGCCGCGAACCGGCTGCGCCATCCGTCGACCACCATCTCGCAGGCGGCCTTGCTGGCGGAATAGGGATCGTGACCGCCAAGCGGATCGGTCTCGACAAAGGCCCGGCCATCATCGGAATTCCGGTAGACCTTGTCGGTGGTGGTGACGACAATGGCCAGAGCGGTGTTCACCTCTGCCAGGGCCTGCAGGAGATTGTTGGTTCCGTGCACGTTGGTGGCGAAGGTGCCATGCGGGTCGCTGTATCCGCGGCGCACCAGCGACTGGGCGGCGAGATGAAAGACGATCTCTGGTCGCGCCCGGGCAACGAGGCTCGCCAAATCCTCCCGGATGCGGATATCGACGGTCTCGCTCGCCAGCCGTTCCGGCGCATGCAGGTGGGAAAACAGCGCTTCAGGCTGCTCCGGCGCCAGCGAGCAGCCTGTGACCCTTGCCCCCATAGCTTCAAGCCAGAACAGCATCCAGGCGCCCTTGAACCCGGTGTGGCCGGTCAGCAGCACCCTGCGTCCGCGCCAGAAATCGCGATTGGGAAGGCCCTTGATCACCAGCTTTTCCATGGCGCGTTCCCTTCCGTCCAGAGCGCCTCGAGCATGGTCTTGTCCCGCAACGTGTCCATCGGCCGCCAGAAACCACGGTGAAAGAACGCGCGCAGTTCGCCTGCCTCGGCGAGCTCGGTCAGCGGCTCGCCCTCGAAACTGGTCTGATCGTGCTCGATCCGGTCAAGCACCGGGTTGGAAAGCACAAAAAACCCGCCGTTGATGAAGCCGCCCTCACCTTCGGGCTTTTCGATAAAGCCCTGCACCTTGTCGCCATCGAGCCGGAGCGCACCGAAACGCGCGGGCGGCCGTACAGCGGTGACCGTGGCGAGCCGGCCATGGGATTTGTGGAAGTCGATAGTAGCCGAAATGTCCACGTCCGACAGCCCGTCGCCATAGGTGAAGCAGAAGCTGTCTTCGCCTTCGAGATAGGGCGCCACACGTTTCAGACGGCCGCCGGTCATGGTGTTCTCGCCGGTATCGACGAGGGTAACCCGCCAATCTTCCGCACTCTGGCGATGGAAATGAACCGTGTTGTCGGACATGTCGAACGACAGATCGGACATGTGCAGCGCGTAGTTGGCGAAATACTCCTTGATCACATAGCCGCGAAAACCGCAGCATATGATGAAGTCGCGCAGTCCGTGCGTGTGGTAGAGCTTCATGATGTGCCAGAGGATCGGTCGACCGCCAATTTCCACCATGGGCTTGGGTCGCAGGTGGGTTTCCTCCGAGAGCCGCGAGCCGAGACCTCCGGCCAGAATTACAACCTTCATGGCGCAACCCCTTGGCTCGTCCGACGACAGCCGCAGGTATCCACCGGCCCCTTCGGCAGGCAGATGTTTTCAGGCTTGGTTGTTGCCCCATGTTTCATGGTGCCCGATATTCCCCTGACAATCAGCCTCCGAAAGCTAGTGGCACAAGCTTTCCCGAGGCTGTCGCGAGACCGAACGGAAGGACCGGGTTAAGCTGACGACAAGCATTGTTCCGGGGACAGGGCTTGCCTATAAGTGAACGGTGATGCTTGCGCGCTGCGCATGCGACAGCCCAACCGCCACGACCGGCGCAGCACGAGGACGACATGCTCGAAGAAGGCAAGCTTTACGTCGGCACCAGCCGCAATCCCGACGACAGCATCAACAAGGGCGAATATCTCGATCTCAAATATGCCAACCGGCACGGGCTG
>JAHJUC010000516.1 GCA_018829385.1 Alphaproteobacteria bacterium | reverse complement strand
GCGAGGCCTTACTGGACGCCGAGCTTCTTCTGCAGGCTGGTCGAGGACGTGGTGTACTGGAACACCATCTTCTCGCCCGGATGCGCCAGCCGCTTGACCGCCTGGGTCATCAGCGCCGCCTCGTGGAAGCCCGACAGGATCAGCTTGAGCTTGCCCGGATACCAGTTGATGTCGCCGATGGCGAACACGCCCGGAATGCTGGTCTCGAACTTCTCGGTGTCGACCGCGATCAGGTTTTCGTGCTGGTTGAGGCCCCAGTCGGCGATCGGGCCGAGCTTCATGGTCAGGCCGAAGAACGGCAGCATGCGGTTGCAGGCGACCTCGACGTCGCCGTCCGGGCCCTTGATCGTCGCGCCCTCGAGCTGGCCGTTCTCGCCCTTGAGCCCGGTCACCTGGCCAACCTCGAAGTTGATCTTGCCCTCTTCGCGCATGGCGAACATCTTGTTGACGCTGTCAGGCGCCGCGCGGAACTCGGGCCGCCGGTGCACCAGCGTCACCGACTTCGCCACCGGCTGCAGGTTGAGCGTCCAGTCGAGCGCCGAATCGCCGCCGCCGACAATCAGCAGGTCCTTGTCGCGGAACTCTTCCATGCGGCGCACGGAGTAGAACACGCTCTTGCCCTCATAGGCCTCGATGCCCGGCACCGGCGGCCGCTTCGGCTGGAACGATCCGCCGCCGGCTGCGATCACCACCGCATGCGCATGGAACAGCTCGCCCTCGTCGGTTTCCACCTCGAACCGGCCGTTCTCCAGCTTGCGGAAGCCGGTCACCATCCGGTTGAAATGGAATTCCGGCGAAAACGGCGCGATCTGCTCCATCAGCTTGTCGGTCAGCGCCTGGCCTGAGATCTCCGGCCATGCCGGGATGTCGTAGATCGGCTTTTCCGGATAGAGCTCGGCGCACTGGCCGCCCGGCCGGTCGAGAATGTCGATCAGGTGGCATTTCAGATCGTACAGGCCAAGTTCAAACACGGCGAACAGGCCAACCGGCCCGGCGCCAATAATCACGACATCGGTTTCAATCGGGGAAGTCATAACGCGTATCCGGAAAATGAGAGAAGAATCAGGCCTGCCGCTCGGGCACATGCACCACCAGGCCATCCAGTTCATCGCGAACCTTGATCTGGCAGGACAGCCGCGAGGTCGGACGCACGTCGAATGCGAAATCGAGCATGTCCTCCTCCATCGCTTCCGGCGCACCGACGATTTCGGCCCAGGCATCGTCGACATAGACGTGGCAGGTCGCGCAGGCGCAGGCCCCGCCACACTCGGCTTCGATGCCCGGAACGGAATTGCGGATCGCGTTTTCCATGACGGTCGAGCCGTTCTCGGCATCGACATCGAAACGCGTGCCGTCAAAAGCGACGAGGGTGATCTTGGTCATTACGGCCTCTGGCATAGTCTCAGGGATAGGAGGCTTTCATACACGCTGGACTGTGCGAGGCAAGAATGAAAACCGCCCTGCGACAGTGATTCGCGGCATGGTTTTCCAAAATGACGATTTCCCGGCCTAAATCGGCTTTCCGGTCAGCGCATAAGCCCGACGATGAAATTGTCGGCTTCGACAACCGCCTTGGTGAACGCCGCCACCGCCGCGGCACTGCCCGGCTGGGTTTCCAGAGCCGAGGCGCAGCGGGCGACGTCGGAAGCGCCCACGCCCTTGGCGGCGCCGGCGATCTTGTGTGCCAGTTCGGAGCGCGCGTCGGTCTTCATGTCGCCGATCTGGGTCACTGCCTGCCGCGCCTGGCGCGCAAACAGCGCCAGAACCTCCGTTTCAAGCGATTTGTCGCCGCCGGTCTGACGCGCCAGATGCACCAGGTCGATTGGCCGGCCGCCCGAGGGGCGCGGCTGGGGGCTGACTTCCTGAACTTCGAACGCGATACCGAGTGCCGCCATTGCGGATTTCCTTTGCGAGATCAATGATTGGGATGGTTATGACGCATTCAGTGTCTAGATCGGGTAAACACCGGCGCCAGGCGGGCTGGAAAACCTGCCGGAATGGTTAACAGCCCGTAAATATGGCGTTTCATTGACGTTTATGGCTCTTTTTGAGACAGGCAATCGTTAAAAACCAGTGGATGCAGGTGCCATCTTACCGGTTTCATTTGTGAATTAGCGCCGTGTGTGCCACTAAATTGAGAGTTTAAGGGGCCGGAAAGCTGTTTTCCGGATCCCGTCGCATGCCCCGAGCGAGCCTGATCTGGTGCTCCGGGAGTGCGAAAATGACGGGGAACATGCGCGAACCCTGTTCGGAGTAATGAGGCTTGAGTGGCATGAGTAAGACACCAGCGGACAAGACCATTGAAGAGCAGACTTTCGAGGCGCTTGAAGACGCCTTGAAGATCGACCTGGGCGAAGACGGCCTCGGGGTGCTCGACGATGTTTCGTTGGACGAGCTGGAGGACAAGGTTTCCAGCGCCGCCCGCGAACTCAAGAACGCAGGCGCGGCGCCGCGGGCATCGTCCGTTTCGCAGCAGTCCGCCCCCGGCGAAAGCACCGCGCCGAGAATGCCGACGCCGCCGTTCACGCCGGCGGGCCCGATGGCGCCCGCCAATGACGACAGCCGCAAGAACATGGCCGGGCTGCTGCGCACGCTCGAGAGCCGTTCAAGCCGCGGCGCGCTGCGCAATGCCGCCATCCTGTCGGCGCTGTGGACCGTTGGCGGCATCGGGCTGGCCAACCTGCTCTACTCGCCCGCGATCTGGCAGATCCGCTCGGTGTCCGACCTGCTGGCGATGCCGGCGGCCATCGGCTTCCTGGTCGGCATTATAATTCCGATCCTGATCTTCTTCTCGTTCTCGATCATGATGGCCCGCGCCCGCGAAATGCGCTCCGCCGCCCGGTCGATGGCCGAGGTCGCGCTCCGCCTTGCCGAACCGGAAAACATCGCCGGCGACCGCATCCTGACCGTCGGCCAGGCCGTCCGCCGCGAAGTCTCGGCCATGAACGAGGGCATCGAGCGCACCATCGCCCGCGCCTCCGAACTCGAGACCCTGGTCCATTCCGAGGTCAATGCGCTGGAACGCAGCTATTCCGACAACGAGATGCGCGTGCGCAGCCTGGTCCAGGAACTCGGCAGCGAGCGGGATGCGATCGTCAGCCACGCCGAGCGCATCCGCGCCTCCATCGCAGGCGCCCACGAGCAGCTCAAGGAAGAGCTGACCACGGCCAGCGAGGAAATCGCCACCCGGATCTCGACCTCGGGCGAGGCTTTCGCCCAGCTCATGGAAATCCGCGCCGCCGCCCTGCAGGAGCGCACCTCGCAGACCAGCCGCGAACTC
The DNA here is from genome assembly GCA_018829385.1 of Alphaproteobacteria bacterium. Classification (GTDB taxonomy): domain Bacteria; phylum Pseudomonadota; class Alphaproteobacteria; order Rhizobiales; family Rhizobiaceae; genus Hoeflea. Next base: position 6,146 of record JAHJUC010000516.1, on the reverse strand, counting down.
GAACAGCTGCTCGATGGCCGCACCGAAGCGCTGATCACATCGCTCAAGACCTCCGGCGGCGAGCTCACCGACGAGTTCGACACCCGTCTGGAAATGCTCAACGTCCAGCTCAACCATCGCGGCAAGGCGCTGCTGGCCGAGTTCGAGACCCGCGCCTCGACGCTCGACGCCAACACCGAAAAGCTCAACGCCGCCCTTGGCGAGCGCGCCCGCCAGCTCAACGAAACGCTTATCGCCCGCACCCGGGAAATCTCCGACAGCCTGTTCTCGGGCCAGCAGGCGATCTCGGCGGGCCTCGAGGAAACCCTCGCAGCGCTCAATTCCTCGCTCGACGAAAAGGGCTCGTCCTTCAGCCAGGCGCTCAAGTCGAGCGCCGACGACGCGATCATGGATCTCGACCTGCGCTCCGGCTTCTTCGAGGAAAAGCTCGAATCCACCATCGGCCGCATCACCACGGTGTTCGACGAGCGCGTCGGCGAATTCACCTCCGCCTTCGACAGCCGCGCCGGCAATCTCGACACCAAGCTGTCCGAAAGCCTGGCGCAGATCAACGAGACACTCAACGGCGGCACCAACGCCATGGACGGCATTCTCTCGGCCAGCCTCGAGCGCATCGGCGCGACGCTGTCCGATCGCAGCCAGGCCCTCGAAACCACGCTGGGTGCCGGCGCGGACCGCATCGAGGCCACGACGACAAGCGCCGCCGAGCGCGTCGAAGCATCCGCGGCCGGCCTGAGCCAGCGCATCGAATCCTCGGCCAACACCGCCGCCGAGCGCCTGGAAGCGACGGCAAACAGCGCAGCCGACCGTGTTGAGGCAACCGCGACCGGACTGAGCCAGCGGATTGAGGTGTCTACGGGCACCGCCGCCGAGCGCCTGGAAGCCACAGCAAACAGCGCCGCCGAGCGCGTCGAAACCACGGCTGCGAGCCTCGCCGACCGGCTCGAGACCTCCTCGAAATCCACCGCCGAGCAGCTGGAAGCCACCGCATCGAGCCTTGTCGAGCGGATGGACAACACCGTCCTCGACCGGACCATCGCGCTCGAGATGGCGCTTTCAAGCGGCGCCGAACGCATCGAGGCCTCCACGTCCGATGTTGCCGAGCGCGTGGAGAATTCCACCCGCAACGTCACCGAACAGATCGACAGCACGCTGGCGAGCCGCACCGAGGCGCTCGAGAAGGCGCTTGCCGACGGTGCCGAGCGTATCGATACCAGCCTGAGCCAGCGCTCCGCCGCCCTCTTCGGCTCGATCGCCGAAAGCGCCGAAGCCATCGATCTCAAGCTTGCCGAGCGCGCCAGCTCCTTCGGCACCGCCATCAGCCAGTCGGCCGAAGCCATGGACGGGTTGCTCAGCGAACGCACCAGCGCCGTCGAGGCCAGCATGATGCAGGCCACCGAGCGGCTGGCAGCCACGCTGGATGTCGAAGGCCAGCGCTTCGCCGAACTGTCCAACGCGGCTTCCGACCGGGTCGATGCCACCTTCCTCAAGGGCACCGACCATATCAACGAGCGCCTGACGACGATGAACAACATGCTCGGGATCGGTCTCGAGTCCGTGTCCAAGACCATCGAGGGCAAGGCGACCGGGCTTGCAGCCAAGCTGCGCGAGGCCGTTTCCCAGGCAGCCACCGAACTCGACGCCGAGGCGCTCAAGGCGGGCGAAGCGCTGCAGTCGGTCGGCACCGGCTTTGCCGGCCGCATGGACGAGCAGGCGCGCAGCTTCGCCGAACGGCTCGACAGCCACGTCGACGAGCGCACGGCCAATCTCGCCGCACACGCCGAAGCCATCGCCAGCCGCATCTCCAACGGCGCCACCGAGCTGCGCAGCGAAGCCGGCCGGATCAGCGATCTGGTCGAGCGCGTCGGCGAAACCGTCGGCAAGCAGGCCGACGCCATTTCCGGCACGCTCGATGCGACCGAAGCACGCTTCGCCGCCCAGACCGCGGCGCTGGCAAACCGTCTGGAAACCGAAACCGGCGCCATCTCCAGCCGCCTCGGACAGACCGCAAGCGAGCTGGTCTCGACGCTCGATGACAAGACCAAGGCCATCGACGCCCGTCTCGCCGCATCCGGCGAGAGCCTCGTCGCCCGCACCGGTGCGCTGGGCGAGGCCCTCGACCAGAAGGCCGGCTCGATCATCGAACGCCTGGCTCATGCCGAGCAGGCCATGGATGTCCGCGCCACCTCGGTGCATTCGACGCTTGACGAGCGGACGCGCGAACTCAATTCGATGCTCGCCAGCCGCTCGGCCGAGCTGTCGCGCGTCATCGACGAGCAGGCCCGCCCGCTGGTCGACCGCTATGTCACCAGCGGCGAGGAATTCGCCAACCGCCTGACCGAGGTCACCCAGAGCTCCACCGATCGCCTGCGTGCCGAAAACGCCGCGCTGATCAACGCCATCACCAACCGCACCAGCGAGACCCTGTCGGCAATCGAGACCGTCAACCAGAGCCTCAGCGGCAATGTCGGCGCGTTGCTTGACCGTCTTGGCGCAAGCAACGAGGAAATCTCCAGCGTCGTCGCCAAGGCCGCCAACATGCTCGGCGGCGCCACCACGCAGCTTTCGCAGACCTCCGCCGAGATCTCCTCGTCGACCGAGAAGGCCGCCGAACTGCTCTCCGGCTCCGCCCGCCTGCTCGACGGCAAGGTCGAGCGGCTCACCGACATTTCCAGCCGCACCCTCAACCAGGTCGGCGCCATTGCCGGCCGTTTCGACGATCACTCGCGGGTGCTCGCATCCGCGTCCGATCTCCTGGGCGCGGCGCAATCCAACCTTGCCACCACGCTGGAAGAACGCCGCGAGGCGCTGCAGGCTCTGTCTCTCGGACTGGTCAACCGCTCCGAGCAGATCGAAGAAACGATGCGTTCGCTCGAAGACATCATCGTCAAGGCATTCGACGGCGCCGAGAACCTCTCCAAGCGCTCGGCGATGCGGCTTGAAGGCGGATTGCGCGATGCGGCGGAGAATGCCGGCAAGCTGATGGGCGAAACCGAAGACCGGGCGCAGATCGCCGCCGGCCTGATGCGCGAAAGCATCCGCGAAGCAGTCGAGGACGCCGACAAGCTGCTGGGCGACACCGAAAGCCGCGCCCAGTCGGCCGCCAACTCGATGCGCCGGACCGTCAGCGAGGCCGTCTCCGAAGCCGACAAGCTGCTCGGCGCCACCGAGAGCCGCACCCGCTCGGCCGCCGGTTCGATGCGCGAAAGCGTGCAGGAAGCCATCGAGGACGCGATTGCGCGCTTCTCGGGCGCCACCGAGGAAATCCGCCAGTCCGCCGCCAGCATCCGCAAGGAACTGGAAGACACCCGCGGCGAACTCAAGCGCGGCGCGTTCGACCTTCCCGAGGAAACCCGCGAAAGCGCCGCCGCCATGCGCCGTGCGGTCGCCGACCAGATCAAGGCGCTGCAGGAACTCTCGCAGATCGTCGGCCAGTCGGGCTATCGCACCGAGGTCAGCGAACCCGCACCGCGTCCCGCGCCACGTGCAGCCGCCCAGCCTCAGCCGGCGCCTGCAGCGCCGCGCCCGGCACCGCGCCGCGAGCCTGCGCCTGCCCCGCAAGCCCAGCGCGCGCCGTTGCGCGGCAGCCTGGAGCCCGCCGGCGCGGCGCCTGCCAAGAGCGAAGGCTGGGTCAGCGACCTGCTCCGCGGCGCATCGCGCGAGGAACAGGCCCCTGCTCCCGCGCCGGTCGCCCCGCGGGCGCCCGAACGCAATCCGCGCCATGTCGTCGAATCGCTCAATTCGCTGTCGGTCGACATCGCCCGCGCCATTGACCACGACGCCTCGGTCGACCTGTGGCGCCGCTACCAGCGCGGCGAGCGCGACGTCTTCACCCGCCGGCTCTATACGCTCAAGGGTCAGCAGACCTTCGAGGAGATCAAGAGCAAGTACGGCCGCGAGCCCGAGTTCCGCGAGGCGGTTGACCGCTACATCGCCGACTTCGAGAAGCTGCTGTCGGATGTCGCGCGCAACGACCGCGACAACATGATGACGCAGACCTATCTCACCTCGGACACCGGCAAGGTCTACACCATGCTGGCCCACGCCAGCGGCCGCTTCGGCCGGGACTGACGCGAGCACGGACCGGCGATGTCTGAGACAAGAGCCACGATGAAGAACCCCGCCACCGAGCGGGGTTTTTCGATTTCCGGCCTCGGTGAAATCGCCATCCGCTGCATTGACTTTGACGCGATGACGGCATTCTACCGCGACACGCTCGGGCTCGAACTGCTGGCCGATCGCGGCGGCCTGGTCTTCTTCCGGCTCGGCAACGGCGTCGAGGGCCACACCGCGGTGCTGGCGCTGTTCGAGGCCGGCCGCGATCCGGAACGCGGCGAGCCGCAGGTCGGCCCGTCAACGCTGCACCATGTGGCGCTGAGCCTGAGCCAGGCCGACCAGGACGCCGCCTGCCGCTGGTTCGACAGGACCGGGATTCCCTACCGGATCAGCCAATTCCCCTGGATCGGCTGGCGCGGCGTTTTCGTGACCGACCCCGACGGCAACACGGTGGAACTGGTCTCCGCCGGCTGGCCGGGCGCCGAGAGCGCCTGACGTCCCGATCGATGCCGGATTTCAGGGCTCGCCGCCCTTCGGCCAAGCACCCGGGATGCGTCGTTTTGACGTTCTGGCAACCGCGAGGCCCGTACCTAGATGGTGTGAAACAGGGCCATGGGGCGGTTTTCACATGCAAGTCATCTCCCCGAGCCACCACACGAAAATACCAAGAGGAGAGACAATGGCATTGGCAATTCTGGCTTACGTGACGATCATCGGCTTTCTCGGCTGGGCGGCGTGGCGAAGCGGCGCGACCGAGAAGGCGATGTTTGTCGTCAATGTCGTCTTTCTGTGGCTTAGCGCCATCTGGTTCTTCGGCTATCCCGCACTGATCATACCGGCAATCGCCGCAGCCATCGGCTACCTGGCTTTGCTGGTCGTGATGACATCCTCCGACCTGCGGGTACCCGTCACCGTTCCGGCGCGACGTCCTGGCCGCCCGCAAGACGAACGCTGGCCGCTCGACGAGCGCTGAAATCAGCCGCCCATGATGGTGGTTGCGCCGTCCGGCAAGGCCGGCCGGATCCGCGACAGGGTCCGGCCGACGATGTCCTGGACCACGGTCTCGAAGGCCCGGTCGAGAGACTGCACATAGGCGGCATTGCCGCTGCGGGTGACCGGCGTCGGTGCGCAGAACACCTTCTGCGCCACCACCACGTCGTTGCGGTCATCGAGGATCGTGACCGGGAGTTCGGCAACCGCGCGCTCGCCCGCGTCGACTGGTCTGGACGTACAAGAATTCCCACCACATCGATGCCAAAACGTGATTACAGTGCGCTTTCTGCAGCGATTTCCCTTTCCAAGATCAACTGGCCCGCGCCGGACACTGGAGCAGCAGCATGACGACACTCGCGAACCCAATCAGAATGCCCCTTCTTGCCGCAATCGCCATCTGCGCCATTGGCGTGCCGTCGATGGCGCAAGCCGGGGACAGCCGCGATATCTGTGATCAGCTGGCGGCCAGCAAATACGACACCACCCGTCCCTCGGGCGTTCCCGGTGTTGATGAAAAGGACCTCGACATCGTCAAGGCGCTGCCCGCCTGCACGGACGCGAGCGCTGGCGGCAATGACGCCAGATACACGTTCCAGCTTGGCCGCGTCCTGTACGCCAAGGGCAACAAGGCCGAAGCAACGGCCCTCTATGAGAAAGCCGCCAAGGCCGGACTGTCGATTGCGATGGTCAATCTGGGCGCGGCCCTTGAGGAAGAGGAGCCGGCCCTGGCATTCGACTGGTACAGGAAGGCTGCGGAAGCGGGAGACATGCTCGGCTCCTACAATCTCGGCGTTGCCTATGAGAACGGCATCGGCGTCGAGGTCAGCGGCCCGCTCGCGCTCAAAGCCTACATGGCTGCGTCCGCACAGGGCGATGGCTTCGCCGCCTACAATGCGGCCGTCCTGCATGACGAAGGAACCCTGATTGCCTTGAACAAGGCCGAAGCGGTTCGCCTCTACGAGCTTGCCATTGACCGCAACAATGTCGATGCCATGTTCAACATGGCCAAGATGTATGAACATGGCGATGCCGTTCAGCTGGACAAGGCCAGGGCCCTGGAGCTCTACCGAAAGGCTGCCGCGCTCGGCGACGCGGAT
>JAHJUC010000515.1 GCA_018829385.1 Alphaproteobacteria bacterium | reverse complement strand
CTCGGTCCAGGAGAGGTCCGCGTCGAGACCACCGAGTGCCGCCCGCATGTCGAGCCGCCAGGCATGGGGGGCGCCGCTGGCGATCTTCCGGTCGCGCTCGGCGCCGGAGAGCGTGCGGTCGTTGCCGGGATAGTGTGGCGCGCCATCGGGATCGCGCGGCCAGGTCCGGCCTGAGCTCTCGACGTCCGCCACCCGTGCTGCAATTTCCGCGCGGCTGAGGAAGGCGGGATAGAGCAGGCCGAGCTTGCGCAGTTCGGACAGGGCCGCCTCATACTCGGCAAAGTGCTCCGACTGCCGACGAACCGGCTTCGGCCAGCTGATCCCAAGCCACTCCAGATCCTCCATGATCGCGGCTTCAAACTCGGGACGGGCGCGGGTGGTGTCGATGTCCTCGATTCGCAGCAGAAACGTGCCGCCATGGGCTTTCGCGAAGCGCCAGTTGAGCATGGCCGATCTCGCATGCCCGATGTGCAGCAGGCCGTTCGGACTGGGGGCAAAGCGGACGATCGGAGCGCTGAAATGCGGTTCGGCAGTGGCGTTGTCGTTTGGCATGGTGTTTCATGTCATTTTTCGCGGGCCTCGTCACCGGCTTCATCTCCGGTTTCAAATCAACTGCAGGAAACCCGGCATGCGCCGTATCGACAGCAGCGACGATATTGCCGAGGGCCTCGTGGCGCTTGGGCGAAGCGATGCCCGGCTGGTACGGGTGATCGAACTGGCCGGGCCGGTGCCGCTCAGGCGAAAGCCGCCCGGGTATGCGGCGCTGGCCGAGATCATCCTGTCGCAGATGGTCTCGAAGGCGAGCGCCAATGCGCTGTGGCGCAAGCTCGAAAGTGCTGCGGGCGCGATCACCCCCGAGGCGATCCTGGCGCTCAGCGCTGATGACCTGCGCCAGGCCGGGTTGTCGCGCGCCAAGGCAGAAACCCTGTGCCGGGTCGGCGAGGCCGTGCTGGCTGGCGATCTCGATCTCGAACATCTGTGCAGTCTCGAAGCACGCGCCGCGATCCGATCGATGACGGCGATCAAGGGCGTCGGGCCATGGACCGCGGAGGTCTATCTCTTGTTCTGCGCCGGGCATCCGGATGTGTTTCCCGCCGGCGATGTTGCGCTGCAGAGCGCCGCCGGCCATGCCATGGGTATGGAGACGCGTCCCTGTCCGCGGGATCTGGCAGTCCTGGCGGAGGGTTGGAGCCCCTGGCGCGGCGTGGCGGCAAGGCTGTTCTGGGCCTATTATGCCGCGGTCATGCGCCGGGATGCGACCCCCGTCGAAGCTTGAAACCGGCCGCCCGGAGGGAGAAAAAGGTTTCGAGAATCTGGAGCTTCACAATCCTGACATGTCCGGCCTAATATGGTCGCTGCAGATGGAGAATCGCTCGGGAGAGTCGCTTGACGATTTTTGTATCCCCGCAGTCCTTACCGGCGCTCGTCCTGAACGCCGACTACAGGCCGCTGAGTTATTACCCGTTGTCGCTGTGGTCCTGGCAGGATGCTGTCAAGGCGGTGTTTCTCGACCGGGTCCAGATCGTTGCCGAATATGATCACGCGGTGTCGTCGCCGAGCTTTTCGATGCGGCTGCCCAGCGTTGTCTGCCTCAAGACCTACATCAAGCCGTCCCGGTCTCCGGCGTTCACGCGGTTCAATGTTTTCTTGCGTGACCGTTTCGAATGCCAGTATTGCGGGTCTCCCAACGAGCTGACGTTCGACCATGTCGTCCCGCGCCGCTGCGGCGGGCAAACCACCTGGGAAAACGTGGTGGCGGCCTGTTCGCCGTGCAACCTGAAGAAGGGCGGGCTGATGCCCAGGCAGGCAGGGATGATTCCGCAGCAGAAGCCCTACCGTCCGAGCGTGCAGGACCTGCACAACAACGGCCGGATGTTTCCGCCGAACTTCCTGCATGAAAGCTGGATGGACTATCTCTACTGGGATGTCGAACTGCAGCCGTGAGCTGACCTCAGCCCTTTGCCGCGCCGCGCAAGGCGATGGCCGCAAGTGCGGCGCTGGCGAGCACGTTCCAGCCGGCGAATGACAGGCCGAGCACGCGCAGGGCGGCCGCATCGCAGGATGGCGGCTTCTTCGCGCTGAGATCCCCGAGCAACGATCCGGCATCCGTGGTCACGGCGTCGGCGGACGTGGCGCAAGTGGCGGGGCCTTCCCACCAGTGCCATTCGACGCCCGAATGATAGACGCCGAGCACAAGCCCGTAGAGCATCAGCAATCCGCCGACGGCCAAGAGACCGCGCACGGCCCAGGATGGGCCGCCGGCGCGCGAGACGATGGCTGCGACCAGCATCAGGGGCGCGCCGATGTAATAGGGGGTTCTTTGTTCGAGGCACAGCGCGCAGGGGATATAACCGCCGATATGCTCGAAGCCGAGCGCGGAACCGACGACAACCGCCATGGCGACCGCGAGAAAGAGTGCGGTGAGGCTGCGGTGGGTCTGTACGTCGGCTGTCTGCATGGCGGTGCTCTGTACTTTCGATGTCGGGCAGGTTTCCGCCCCAATGGTGTTCAAAAAATGGTCAGCAGTTCGTGAACCGGGATCAGGCGCCTGCGCTCCTGTTGAGAGCGAAGTTTACGATGAAATAGATCACCGCAGGGCCACCGATGACGAGGATGGCGACCCAGACCAGGGCAACAATCAATCCCAGCACAACGAACAGCGCATCGCGCTCGATCAGGCCGACGGCAGCAAGAGCAACGCCTATGCCGGGCACCGTATTGGTAAGCGGCAGCGGGACGAGGATCGAAAGGCATGGTATGATCAAAAGCGCCCCGATGACGCGGGTGGCGCCATCCCCGGTGAAGCTTGGAAAACGCGGATGGGCAAAACGTTCCAGCCATCCACCATAGCGCTTGGCGCGGGAGACGACATCAAGCAGCCCGGCCACCGGCAGTTGACGTTTGCGCAGTGTCTCAGGAAGCCACGGCGCCCGCCGTCCCATCGCCATCTGCGTGGCCAGGACCACCATCGGAAGCGCCACCAGTTGCGGCAGGATGTAGACGAACGGCAGGCAGCAGGGCAAGGCGAGAACGAGTAGCAGCAACCCGAAGGCCCGCTCCTCCATGAGGTCGCTGAGCGCACCCAGGCTGATGGCGGCTTTTGGCGCCTCCGTCCCACCATTCTCCGCAGATTGCGCCTGGGGGGTGAGATGCGGCTTCAGGATGGCCTCTATCTTGGCAAGTGCACCCCGCGGCTTTGCCGCTGCTTCAAACGCTGCCATTGCAGTCATGCCTCTGTTCAATTCCCTAGTCTGGCAGGGTTCTTATCAGAGCGTTCATGCGCATTCCACCATCATTGCCGGGAGTTTTTGACGGTACGGATATTTGTCCGAACCGGACCGCATTGGCGGCTATCCAATCTATCAGCTTGACCAGCGCCTTCCCGGATAATATTGGACTGGTCAATGTGGTTTGCCCCTTTGGCGGAATTGGTAGACGCGCCGCACTCAAAATGCGGTTCCGCAAGGAGTTCCGGTTCGAGTCCGGAAGGGGGCACCATTTTTTCTTACGCCTTGCCGCCCGCCAGCCCAAGGCGCGGGCTTCGGTTTGAGGTTTCTCCTCCCACCTGCACCAAAACTCTGCGATTGATTCGGATCTTGCGCCTGGCTGCGCTTAGCTTACGATCGAAATCCGCAGCGCGAACCTGACGGCTCTTCATCAGGCGCATCACTTTGGGTTCCGTCACGGGTGGCGGGCGCCGCCGGCTTGCCCGGGCTTGCGCAAAACCGCCGCGGTTTCCCGCTGCCCCTTCATTCCTGACCGGACGCCTGATAGGAATTTGCCGAGACTGCGGCTGCGTCGCCTTCCATGGCGGGCGGCAGTGAAGGGCTTGAGGCCTGTGTGCGAGGATTTCCGATCATGTTGTTACCAGCCGGAGAAACCATTGAAGAGATTGCCTCCCGGTTTTCCTGGGATGTGCCGGAATTCTTCAACATCGGCGGCGCGGTGTCGGACGACTGGGCGGCACGCGAACCGAACCGGATCTGTCTCGAGCACTTCAATCCCGAGGGTGAACCCGACCGGCTGACCTATGGCTCCCTCTCCCGGCGTTCCAATGCATTTGCCCGAGGCCTTCGCTCGCTTGGCATCGAGCCCGGCGACCGGGTGGCGCTGATGCTGCCGCAAGGATTCGAGACGGCAATCGCCCATGTCGCCATCTACAAGCTCGGCGCCATCGCGGTGCCGCTGGCGTTGTTGTTCGGGGTCGAGGCGGTCGATCACCGGCTCTCGGCATCCGGCGCCAAGGTGCTGGTGACGACGCCCGGCGGGCGCGACAAGGTTTCTGCGATTCGCGAGCGGCTGACGCAGCTTCAAGCGGTTGTCGTTGCCGGCGAAAGCGATGACAGCGGTGATGCGGTCAGCTTTGACGGTTTGGAAAACGGCCATCCCGATGGACCGGTTGCACTCAAGACACGGGCAGACGATCCGGCGCTGATGATCTTCACGTCGGGCACCACCGGTCCGCCCAAGGGTGCGCTGCACGGGCACCGGGTGCTGATCGGTCACATTCCAGGCGTCCAGACCCATCATGAATTCATGCCGCAACCCGGCGACAAGCTGTGGACGCCGGCCGACTGGGCCTGGGCCGGCGGGCTGCTCAACGTGCTGCTGCCGGGATTGCTGCTCGGGGTGCCGGTGGTGTCGTCGCAGGCACAGAAGTTCGATCCGGAGCTGGCCTACCGGATCATGGCCGAGATGAAGGTCCGCAATGCCTTCATTCCGCCGACGGCCCTGAGGATCATGCGCACGGTTCAAGATCCGCTGTCGCGCCACCGGCTCGACCTGCGCACGGTCGGATCGGGCGGCGAGGCGCTGGGGCGCGAGACCTACGAGTGGGCGCAGAAGGTGCTGGGCCTGACCATCAACGAATTCTACGGCCAGACCGAATGCAATCTGGTGCTGTCGTCGAGCGCGATGCTCGGCGTCAGCCGCGGAGGGGCGATCGGCAAGCCGGTGCCGGGCCACGAGGTGGCGGTCATCGACGATCAGGGCAACGTGGTGCCGGACGGCACGTCGGGCCAGATTGCGGTCAGGCGTCCAGACCCGGTGATGTTTCTCGGCTATTGGCAAAACGAGGCGGCGACGAAAGCCAAGTTCATCGGCGACTGGATGGTCACCGGGGATCAGGGGGTGCGCGACGCGGAGGGTTATTTCTCGTTCTTCGGACGTGACGACGATGTCATCACCTCGTCGGGATACCGGATCGGGCCGGGCGAAATCGAGGATTGCCTGACCGGCCATCCGGCGGTGGCGCTGGCGGCCGTTGTGGGTAAACCGGACCCGATGCGGACCGAAATCGTCAAGGCCTATATCGTTGTGGCGCCCGGGATCGAGCCCGATGCGGAGCTGACGGAGTCCGTTCGCGAATGGGTCAAGACGCGATTGTCGGCGCATGAGTATCCAAGGGAGATCGAATTCGTCGACAGCCTGCCGCTGACCACGACCGGCAAGGTGATCCGGCGGGTCCTGAGAGATCAGGCGATTGCCGAGGCGAACACGGACACGGGCGTCACGGCCAGGCCTGGCTGAGGCCTTGTCACCGCCGGGCCATGCCGCGGATCTTTTCCCTCAGCAGCCGGGCAATGTTGCGGGTGTTGCGGTAGATGTGGAGCTGGGTCGCCACCTGGCGGACGTCACGGTCATGCCTGGGGGCGAGCCCGATGACCATCGTGCCCATGGTCTCACGCTCCGACCACATGCGGCTCATGATCGGATGGTCGGGAACGGCGCAGGAATCGGTCCGGCGGATGTTGAAATCGTCGAGATGCCATTCGGTGAGCCTGTCGACCAGAAGCTTGCCCGGCGAATAGCGGGCCCATTCTTCATTGTAGGCGGTCTTCCAGGTCCAGGCTTCGCCGGAGGCGACGAAGACGATCATCGAGGCGATGGCCTCGCCATTGAGCGCCAGCGAATGGATACGGACACTGTCGGTCTCGGCCAGGCTGTTGATCGCCTCGCGGGCAAAGGCCGCGCGGTAGCGGTCGGAGACCATTGACGATTTTCGCCGGCCTTTCCAGCCGGTGTCCTCGAGCGTCAGGAACTCCTCGAGGTGATAGCGGATCTCCTCCGGCTGGCGGGCGACCATGTAGCTCAGTTCGCCATGCTCGGACAACCGCCGCCACTGCCGGCGCATCTCGCGGCGGTGGTGGGAGGATACGGATCTGGCAAGATAGTCCTCGGCGTCGAGCGTGCTGTCGAGAAATGGCCGCTGGGCCTGGTCAGTCACGACGACGGAGAGGTTGCGGGCCATTGCAACGGCGCGCAGGAGCCCTGCGACAGGCCCGTCGAGCCGCATGTCGGGGAGCACCAGGATGCCGGGCAATCCCAGGCCCGGCTGGGCCAGGGCCTCGAGCATGTTGTCGAGCGTTTCGGCCGCGTCCTCGCGGTCGAGCAGCGGTGTCCCCAGCGGGCCGAACGGATTGGCCCAGGCGCGAATGATGGAGGCCCCGACAGAAAAGCCGGGCTTTTCGATCGAATAGGGCAGCAACATGCGCATGCGCGAATGGGTTTCGCTCTCATCGCGCATCAGCATGAGACGGATCACGCGGTCTTCGAGCCGCGGCATGGCCGGCGCGAGGAAGCGGGCCGCGAAAAAGATATTGGGTTCGAGCGCGCGGTTGGTGAGGAAGTCGAGCTCTTCCTGCAGATCATATCCGGCGCGGGCCGGGTAGATTGCCAGGTGCCGGCCCGGACGGCCGACTGCAACTTCGCGGTCGGGCAGCGGGCGGCCGGTTTCCACGTCGGCGAATTCGCCGATCAGCGTGTTGGCCTGGCTTGCGACCTCTTCCTGGACGATGGGACTGGAGGCCATGACTTATCCCGCCTCGGCCGAAGAGGCGCCGCGCACGGGCAAGGCAGCGGATGCGATGAACATGGCGATGCCAAGCCGCCGGCGGATGACCAGGTGCAGAAGGGCGGCCTCGATCACCATTGCGCCTGCGGTGGCTGTTGCCGCGCCATGCAGCCCCCACAGCGGGATCAGCACGATATTGAGGCCGAGATTGGCGACAAGGGCTCCGGCATAGATCGTCGCGCAGATCTTGAGTTCGCCGGCCATGGTCAGAAGCACTTCGCCGGGGCCGATCATTGCCTTGGCGATGATGCCTGCAAACAGGATGACCATGAGCAGGTGGCCGTCCTGGAAGCTCGGTCCAAACAGCGACAGCAGGAAGGGGCCGGCGGCGATGACAAGTCCGCCAACGATCAGTGAAGGCCAGAAGGTCCACTGCACGGTCTGGCGGGCGAAGGAAGCCAATGCCACCCGATCCTCACCGGAAACGAGCGCGGAGAAACGCTGGGCGGCGGCGGCCTTGACGGCGAAATAGACGAAATGCACCAGCGCCATGGTCTTGGCTGCCGCAAAGTAGACGGCAACCTTTTCAGGTGGCAGGTAGATGCCGACGATAACGACATCGGCATTGGTCAGCATGAAGTAGAAGCCTTCGATCAGGAAAATCGGAAAGGCAACCATCAGCCAGGTTCTGAAATGGACCTCGACATGCTGCGCCGGAAACCGTTTCCTGAGCCGTGTCGTGATGACAAGAAACTGGGCCAGCGTGGTGAAATAGGTCGCGGCAAGGGCGGCGACGATGGCCGTGTTGGCGTCGGCCATGCGTCCGAGCCAGATGGCTCCGGCGACGAAGGCAAGGATCAGCAGGGGGCGGACGATGTAGGT
>JAHJUC010000065.1 GCA_018829385.1 Alphaproteobacteria bacterium | reverse complement strand
TGCCGTTGTCAGCTTAAAATCCCGCCGGTTTACAAGTCGCTCAGCGCCGACCGGATCGCGTCGATGGCGCGGAACGTGTCGCGGGTCAGCGACGGGATCACGTAATCGGGCCAGGTCGACAGTTTTACCACCAGCAATTCGCTCGCCGGGTCGGCGTAGATCAGCTGACCGAACACCCCGCGGGCGCAGATGTCGCCTCTGTCCGCGTCGCGGATCCACCAGAAGCGGCGGTAGGCTCCACCCGGCAGGACGGCTGTGTAGGGATCGCCGAAAACCTCCCGGTTGCCGCTGCGGGTGCCATTGATCCAGTCTGCCGGGACAACCTGCCGCCCGTTGGCCCGCCCGCCGTCGAGCATCAGCATCCCCAGGCGCGCGTAATCGCGCAGCGTCGCGTTGAAGCCGCCGTCGGCAAGCGCGGTGCCGGCTTCGTCGACGGTGAAATAGGCATCGCGATCCGCGCCGATGGGTTGCCACAGATACTGGCTGACCAGCTCGGCAAGGGATTTGCCGGCCGCGCGCTCCAGCACCCACGCGACGACGTCCGTCTCGATCGAGCGGTATTCGAACGCCCCGCCATGCGGCCTGAGCTTGGGCAGGCTGAGGATAACCTCGCGGATCGTCGGGCGCGGCGTGCTGGCGACATGCGGGCGCCAGCCGGATGCGATGTCGATCCGGGTCATGTCGCTGCCCGGCAAATTGTAGTCCTCGGTGAAGCGGACGCCCGAGCGCATGTCGAGCACCTGGTCGAGCGTCGCGTCGGCATAGCCGCACTGCGCCAGTTCGGGCACGATGTCAGCCAGCGGCGCATGCAGATCAACCGTGCCATCGGAAGCGAGAATTCCGGTCAGCAGGCCGACGACGGATTTCGCCACGGACTGCGACAGATGCAGCGTTTCCGGCGCCATGCCGTTGAGATAGCGCTCGAAGACAATGCGGTTGCGATGCATCACCAGGAAGGCATCGCCATAGCTTTCGCTCAGGAAACGCTCGAGCGAAACGGTCGCGCCGTTCTCCCGCTCGAATTCAATGCCGGCGAGGTCCTCGGACGCTTCATCCAGCGCGTTCGCCGGTCCGAAGCCACGGAACACGTCGACGGTTGGTATGAGGCTTCGCACATTCTGGAACGCCCAGCGATTGAACGGCGGAAGGTCCCAGTTCGCAAGCGTCGGGCGCTTCTCCGGCGGGGGAGGAAATCCCTGCATGATCCCCAGTTGCCGGGCGGTCTTGGGCATAGCCGGTTCAACCTTTCCGGTGTCGGACATGGACAATCTTTCTCTGGTGGGGGACGGCGCGCGGGTTGCCCGCGCGCCGGGTTCGGGCCTACTGCTTCAGCTGGGTCCAGATCTTGTTGTACAGATCGACGACTTCCTGCGGGCAGGGGGTGACGAAATCGGGCGCCGGCGCACTGGCAGGCATCACGATCTCCGGCGCCGAGAGCATCTCCGGCTCCATGAACTTGTCGCTGCCCAGGATGCCGTTGGCATAGCGGGCAAAGTTCGACGTCAAACCAGCGTTCTCCGGGTCCATCATGAAGTTGATGAACAGCTTGGCATTGTCGAGATTGGGCGCGCCCTTGAGCACGGCGACATTGTCCATCCAGCCGGTGAAGCCCTCTTTCGGATAGGCGTATTTCAGCGTCGGCCGCTGGGCCCGGGCCCGCATGGCGGCACCGTTCCAGCTCTGGCTGATGTCGACGTCCTTGGAGGTGAGTTTTTCGATCACCGCATAGTCCATCGTCCGCCAGTGCGGCTTGGCCTTGGACAGCAGCGCAAGCACTTCGCGCAACTCGTCCTGGTTGCCGTTGCAGCGTCCGTAGCCGAGATAGCGCAGGCCGGCATTGATCACATCGTTCATGTCGTTGAGCATGTTGATCCGGCCCTTGAGCACTTCCGGCGGATCAAACAGCAGGGCCAGCGTATCGATGTCGCCGTCATAGATGGCCGTGTCGACGGTGAACGAGGTGGTGCCCCACTGGTAGGGGATCGAGTAGTTGCGGCCCGGATCCCACCACACATCGACCCAGTTCGGATCGACGTTCTTGAAGTTCTCCATCTCGTTCGGCTTGACTTCCTCGAGCAGGCCTTCGCCGATCATCACCTTGATCATGTAGTCGCCCGGCACGACGATGTCATAGCCGGTGTCGCC
>JAHJUC010000514.1 GCA_018829385.1 Alphaproteobacteria bacterium | reverse complement strand
CGGCTGCGACCCGAAGCACGATTCCACCTTCACGCTGACCAAGAGCCTGATCCCGACGGTGATCGATGTGCTTGAGGGTGTCGATTTCCATCCCGAGGAACTCAGGACCGAGGACTTCGTGTTCGAGGGCTTCAACGGCGTGCAGTGCGTCGAGGCCGGCGGGCCGCCCGCGGGCACCGGTTGCGGCGGCTACGTGGTCGGCCAGACAGTCAAGCTCTTGAAGGAGCATCACCTGCTCGAGGACACCGACGTGGTGATTTTCGACGTACTGGGCGACGTTGTCTGCGGCGGCTTCGCCTCGCCGCTGCAACACGCCGAACGCGCCGTGGTGGTGGCCGCCAACGACTTCGATTCCATCTTCGCCATGAACCGCATCGTCGCCGCCATCAAGGCCAAGTCGAAGAACTACGACGTGCGGCTCGGCGGCGTGATTGCCAACCGCTCGCGCGAGACCGACCAGATCGACCGCTACAACGAGGCGATCGGCCTCAAGCGGCTGGCCCACATCGTCGATTCCGATGCCGTCCGCCGCAGCCGGCTGAAGAAATGCACCCTGTTCGAGATGGGCGACGATCCGGAGATCGTGTCGATCCAGCAGGAATACATGAAGCTGGCCGAGCAGCTCTGGGCCGGAACCGAAGAGCTCTCCGCCAACCCGATGAAGGACCGGGAGATCTTCGATTTCCTCGGTTTCGAGTGAGACAGGACCATGCAGGACGCCGCCTACATCAAGCGCCGGGATGAGATCCAGACCTATTTCGACCGCACCGCGCTCGATGCCTGGAAGCGGCTGGTCTCGACCGAAAAGGTGTCGGGTGTCCGTGCCACGGTGCGCGCGGGACGCGACGCCATGCGCCAGGCGATCCTCGACCGGTTTGCCGACGACCTGAGCGGCTGGCGCATTCTCGATGCCGGCTGCGGCGCCGGGCCACTGGCGATCGAGCTGGCTCACCGCGGCGCCGAGGTGCTCGGCGTTGACCTGTCGCAGCAGATGATCGAGCACGCCAACGAGGCCCTGCCCGAAATCCGCACTGGCGGCTCGGTGACCCTGATCGCGGGCGACATGCTGGCGCCCGAGCATGGCGCGTTCGACGCCGTGGTGTCGATGGATGCCCTCATTCACTACAGCGCTGACAATGCCGGCAAGGCGATTGTCGGCCTGGCCGGGCGGACGCGCCGCAAGATGGTGTTCACGCTGGCTCCCCGCACCGGGCCCCTGGTGGCAATGCACAGGCTCGGCAGCCTGTTTCCGCGCGGAGACCGTTCGCCGGCGATCCAGCCGGTGGCGATCAACCGTCTGATCGCCACGACCCTCGCGCAGTCCGACATGCAGGACTGGAGCGAAGGCAAGGCCACCCGTATTTCGAGCGGCTTCTACATCTCCGTCGCACAGGAGCTCGTCAGATCATGAGCCTTGTCGCCAAAGCCAATCGCAAGATGCTGGAGAAATGGAAGACGCTCGGTCCGCGCTACCTGCCGTTCGCGGATGCCGCGACCGAAGACCTGCCGCTGGCGCGGCTGCTGCGGCTGTCGATGTTCCAGTGGTCGATCGGCATGGCTGCGGTGCTGCTGACGGGCACTCTCAACCGGGTGATGATCGTCGAGCTCGGCGTGCCGACCTCGCTGGTGGCGCTGATGGTGGCAATCCCGGTGCTGGCAGCCCCGTTCCGGGCGCTGATCGGCCACCGCTCCGACACCTACAAATCGGCGCTCGGCATTCGCCGCGTGCCCTATATCTGGCTTGGCACCATCCTGCAGTTCGGCGGGCTGGCGATCATGCCGTTCGCGCTGCTGCTGTTGCAATCGCAGACCACGGGCCCGGAATGGGCCGGGCCCGCGGGCGCGCTGCTGGCGTTCCTGCTCACCGGCATCGGCATGCACATGGCGCAGACCGCCGGGCTGGCGCTCGCCACCGACCTTTCGGCGGAGGACAACCGGCCGCGGGTGGTGGCGCTGATGTATGTGATGCTGCTGGTCGGCATGCTGATCGCCTCGATCGTGTTCGCCATCCTCTTGCGCAACTACTCGCCGCTGATCCTGATCAAGGTGGTCCAGGGGGCTGCCGTCGTCACCGTGGTGCTCAACGTCGTCTGCCTGTGGAAACAGGAGCCGCGCAACCCGGTGGCGACCCGGCACGACCGCGAGACACCGCGGTTCAGCGAGGCCTTCGCCGCCTACCGCAAGGAGAAGGGCACCATCCGCCTGCTGGTCGCGGTGGCCCTCGGCGCGGCCGCGTTCTCGATGCAGGACGTGCTGCTGGAACCCTATGGCGGCGAAGTGCTCAAGCTCTCGGTCAGCCAGACGACCCTGCTGACGGCGATCTGGGCTGCGGGCACCCTGCTCGGCTTTGCCCATGCGGGCCGCGCCCTGCAAAAGGGCGCGAACATGTACCGGCTTGCGGCCATGGGACTGCTGTCGGGCATCGTCGGTTTCTCGGCCATCATCTTTGCCGAGCCGCTCGATGCCGCCAACCTGTTCCGCGCCGGCGCGGGGATCATCGGCTTCGGCGGCGGACTGTTTGCCGTCTGCACCATGCTCGCGGCGATGGATATCGCGGAGAAATCCGACAATGGCCTGGCCATCGGCGCCTGGGGCGCGGTCCAGGCAACGGCCATCGGGCTCGGGCTTGCCGCCGGCGGGCTGATCCGCGACGGCGTCAACAGCCTGGTGGCCGGGGCAGAACCCGGTGCCGCGCTCAGCGCGCCGGCTGCCGGATACAGCGTCGTCTACCATCTTGAAATCGGGCTGCTGTTTGCGGCGCTCGCGGCTCTCGGGCCGCTGGCGTCACGCAGCATCCAAACCCCTCATCAGACCCGGAGCCGACGCTTCGGGCTGGCAGACATGCCCGGCTGACATGCCGCGCGCTTGAAGGAGAGAAGTCATGGAAACCGGAGCCATCACAGCCTATATCGATGTCGCCCAGGTCACGCTCTATGCGTTCTGGGTGTTTTTCGCGCTGCTGCTTTTCTACATCCGCATGGAAGACCGGCGGGAAGGCTATCCGCTGGAAGCCGATCAGTCCGGCGCCTTCAACCGGGATGACTGGCTGTTCGTGCCGCCGGCCAAGACCTTCCTGCTGCCGCACGGCCACGGCGAGGTGTCGATCCCCAACGACAAGCGGGACAATACCGACCGGCCCGTGCCGGGCGTCAAGATCGCGAATTTCTCCGGCGCGCCCTATGTGCCGACCGGCGAGACCCCGATGCTCGATTCCATCGGTCCCGGCTCCTGGGCGGAGCGGTCGGACACACCGGACCTCAGCCATGACGGCAAGGCCAAGATCGTGCCGCTGAGAGTGGCGAGCGATTTCGCTGTCGCCGAGGGCGAGACCAACCCGGTCGGCCTGCGCGTGGTCGGCTATGACCTGGTGGTCGCCGGAACCGTTTCCGATGTCTGGGTGGACCGCTCGGAACAGATGCTGCGCTACCTCGAAGTCACCACGGAGGTGGGCGATGCACCGCGGCAGATCCTGGCGCCGATCAATTTCGGCGTCTTCCGCAAGACCAAGAACGGCGAACGGATCTTCTACGTCCACGCGCTGCGCGGCGAGCAGTTCGCAATGGTTCCAGGCACCAAGCAAGCCGACAGCGTGAGCTTCCTCGAGGAAGACCGGATCACCGCCTATTTCGGTTCCGGCCTGCTCTATGCCGATCCGAGCCGTCAGGAGCCGCTGGCATGAGCGAGACCGGCGGACCCGAACACGACTATGAACCGGTGCCCGGCCTTCCCGGCCGGTTGCCAGAAGGCGAGTACATCCTGTGGCAGGGCGCGCCGTCCTCGGCCAAGGTCTCGCGGCAGGTGATGAAAACACGCTGGATCGCGGGCTATTTCGCGGTGCTGGTGACCTGGAACGTCACCGCCGGCATCTATGACGGCCGGCTGCCGAGCGAGATCCTGTTCTCGTCGGGCGCGCTCGCCATCCTGTCGACCATCGCGATCGGCCTCATGGAGGCGTTCGCCTGGGGGGTGCAGAAAACCACGCTCTACACGATCACCAACAAGCGCGTTGTCATGCGCATCGGTGTGGCGCTCTCGGCGACGTTCAACCTGCCGTTCACGCGGATTGTTTCTGCTGACATGCGCGAAGGCCCGGACGGATCCGGCGACATCGCACTGACGCTTAAACCGGGCGACCGGCTGTCCTGGCTGGTGTTCTGGCCGCATGTGCGCGGCTTCAGCAAGGGCGCGCTGATGCCGCAGATGATCTGCCTGAAGGACGTGGCCGTCGCGGCCAACGTGCTCTCGTCAGCGCTGGCAGTCAGCAGAACGCCAAGGATCGCGGAGAGACTGGCATCCGCCTCCCCCAGACAGGCCGGACCGGTGTCATCTGTCCCGGCAATCGAAGCCGCGGAGTAAGATCATGAACGCGTTGAGCCCGCACTACCCCGAAGCAAGCCGCGGACCGCGATCGCAGAGTCGCAAGGCGCGCCGGTTTCCGCGGTTTCCGCTGGTGCTTGGCCTGGGACTGCTCGGGTTCTCGATCGCCGCCACGCTCTTCGGGATGAAGACCGGCATCGGCACAGTGCTCAACGTCTACGGCCAGCCCCAGGCGATCCGCGACATCCGTATCGTTGGCGCCCACGACACGGAGATCACGATCTACGACGCCCAGACGGGCGAAGCAATCACCACCCTTGCGCCGGAACAGGGTGGATTTGTGCGGGGCTCGCTGCGCGCGCTGTCCCGCATCCGGCTGATGGCCGAAACGCCTGAAGGCCTGCCTTACCGGCTGATCAGATGGGAGAACGGCTCGGTGTCGCTCTCCGATACCGCCACCGGCGAACGGCTTTATCTCAACGCCTTCGGGCCGGATAACGCCGCCGCTTATGCAAAACTGCTAGCTTCGAGAGGGAATGAGAAGCCATGAGCAAGACACCGCTGATAGGACGGCGCAGGGAAGAGGTTCCGTGCACGGTCGAAATCAACAACACGTTCGAGGAACTGGGCGCCCATTTGCGCTTCGACAACGGGGTGGTGGTTTATCCCGGCGACGAGGTGATGGTTCACGGCTCCCCCGTGGAAGTGCCATATGGCCACCGCGAGGTTTTCCGCCGGACCGCGACGATCACGCGCGCAAGCATGCTTGAACGCACCTGGACACGCGCCACCGGCGATTTCGAGTTCATGGAACTGTGTGAATTCAGCTTTTCAGAGAGGGCACGGGCATGAACAAGCACGTCGAACCCGATCTCGCAAGATCGAACGCCGCCGCCGGGGACCGTCCCGACATCAACGACACGACCAAGACAGCGGTCGAATCGACCATGCTCAACCCGCGGTTCTACACCACCGATTTCGACGAGATGGATCGTCTCGACGTCTCGGGCGTGCGGGAGGAATGGGACGAGCTGATCGCCGAGATGCGCTCGGACCCGAACAAGGGCCATTTCAAGCGCAATGCCGACTGGGACCAGATCGACATCGACGCCCTGCCCGACGATCTGCGCCGGGAATTCATCGACTTCCTGGTCTCCTCGCTGACGGCGGAGTTTTCCGGCTGCGTGCTCTACAAGGAAATGAAGCGCCGCGGCACCAACAAGGAAATCTGCGAGCTGTTCGGGCTGATGAGCCGGGATGAAAGCCGCCATGCCGGCTTCATCAACGACGCGCTGAAGGAATTCAACATCGGCGTCAACATGGGCTTCCTGGCCAAGGCGAAGAAATACACCTATTTCCGGCCGAAATTCATTTATTACGCGACCTACCTGTCGGAAAAGATCGGCTACGCCCGCTACATCACCATCTTCCGGCATCTGCAGAAAAACCCGGACAAGCGCTTCCACCCGATCTTCAAATGGTTCGAGGAATGGTGCAATGACGAGTTCCGGCACGGCGAAGCCTTCTCGCTGATCATGCGCTCGGACCCGAAGCTGATCTCGGGCGGCAACACCTACTGGATCAAGTTCTTCCTGCTTGCCGTGTTTGCGACGATGTATGTCCGCGATCACGCCCGCCCCGCCTTCCACAAGGCGCTCGGCATCGGTATCGAGGACTACGACATGCGCGTGTTCCGGCTGACCAGCGAGATCACCAAGCAGGTCTTCCCGATCACGCTCGATCTCGACCATCCCGGCTTCATCGCCAGCCTGCGCAAGCTCAACCGGATCAACGCCGCCATCAATGCGGCCGAGGAACGGGGCGGGATCTCCGGCAAGATCGCCAAGGGCTGGCACATGGGCCGCGCCGGGCTTGCCTTCGCACGGCTCTACATGATCCCGACCAAGACCAACCAGGTGCCGGCGAAGAGCCGGCTGCAGCCGGTCTGGTAAGGAGACAGCGCGATGATTTTCCTGTCCGCAGTGCTGATCGCAAGCCTCGCCTGGTGGGTCGCCACCGGGCTGGTGCTGGCGCTGGCGCGGGCAGGAAACCGCTACTTCAAGACGGTGACGGCGCTCGCGTCCGGGGTTGCCCTGCTGGGTCTCTTCGGAATGCTGGCCACCGCGGGCAGTTCCACCGCGGCCTCGGCCTATCTCGCGTTCTTTTCTGCTCTGGCCTTGTGGGCCTGGCATGAGACGACCTTCCTGATCGGTCTGGTCACCGGTCCGCGGCGCGTTGCGGCCGGAGAAGCGCCGCGCGAGAAGACCCGCTTCCGGGCGGCGTTCCTGACCGTGCGGGACCACGAGATCGCCCTGTTCGCCACCGTGCTTGGGCTATTGTGGCTGATGAGCGATGCCGTGAACACGACGGGGCTTTTGACCTTCTGCCTGCTGTGGGTGATGCGCATCTCGACCAAGCTCAACATCTATCTCGGCGCCCGCCACGCGATCAGCGACATGCTGCCCGACCGGCTGTCGTATCTGAAAAGCTATTTCCGCACCGACCGGACCAGCGGATGGTTCTACCTCTCGCTGTGCGGCAGCGCCATACTGCTGGCCTGGCTGGTGGCGG
>JAHJUC010000513.1 GCA_018829385.1 Alphaproteobacteria bacterium | reverse complement strand
GCGCACGCGCACAGCGTGCTGCACGTCGGTACCGGGATCGAGTTCAAGCGCGTGGGCAATGTCCTCGCTGGCGGCAAGATAGCCGAAGTCCAGCACCCGGGCCTCCGTCGCGATACCCATCAGCGAGATGTTTTCAAGCCAACCCTCGATGGAAGAGGTTACCGCCGGCGCCTTGGGCCGGTGTGTCACACGGGTGCCGCGGCCACGTTCGCGCACGACGAGCCCTGCCCCCGCAAGCTCGTTGAGCGCGCGCTTGGCGGTGATGCGGGAGACGTTGAATTCCGCGGCCAGCTCCTGCTCGCCCGGGACGAGCTCTCCGGGCCGGACCTCGCCACCGAAGATGCGGTTGCGCAGGATCAGGAAAATCTGGTGGTAGAGCGGCACCCGGGCATTGGGATCGAGCCGTACGGAAGCGCGCTCCTGACCAGCATCAACCTCACCTGATTGCTCCGAGTCTGTCGTTTTCATACCCGCTCCAACTCCTGTTGAAACTAATGGTATGTCAATATGCCATTATGTCAATCGGTTTCGCGCCGGACCTGATCGGGAACGCGGACAAAACCACCTGGTGGCGGTTGGAGGCCGCCCGCGAAGGCTCCGGGAGCATGTGGTTAGGTGCTGGTTCGCTCCGATGTCTGCGGCCACCGGGACGCTGGTCTTCCCCGCTCAGGCGTCGACGGATTCTGCACTGTTCCTGGCAGAACAGGCGTCAGGCCGCTCCGGCGCAAGTTTGAGAATGCTCTCCAGACCGCAGTTCCCGGCCACTAGGTCGTTCAGGGTGATCATGTCGAGCTCGTGATAGAACGCCTCTACCGCCCGGAAGATGAACCCGCGCAGCCTGCACTCCGCCGTCAACGGACAGGTATTCTGTTCGCCGGCAAAGCACTCGGCGAAGGGAACGCTCGATTCGAAAATGCGGAACACCTTTCCAATACTGATATCGCGCGGCCTGGACCCAAGCTGCAGCCCGCCTGCCCGCCCGCGGATCGTCTCGACAAAACCGTGCTGCTGGAGTTGATGGATGACATGACCGAGATGATTGCCCGATGCATTGCAGGCCTTGGCGATGTCAGAGGAGCGGACGACCTGGCCGTCATTGACGGCGCAAAACATCAGCACACGGGTGGCGAGGTTGGTTCTGGTGGTCAGGCGCATAGTGTAGTTCCGGTAGCATCGACAGACTTTCACAATATGCTGCTTTGATCAGGCCCGGGTTGATTCAGATCACTTTCCTGTCCGCCAGGAACAGATAATACGCATTCTGGAAACAACTTTGCAGGCACACATGTCCCCACGGCCAGAAGCAGACCCCAAGGCAGATGAGCACACGCTCGATCAATTGATGCGCGCTGCCCGGGGGGAGGTGCGCCTGGCTTCGATGCTCACGGTGGCATCCTCGCTGATCTGGCCGGTACAGGCGGCCATCGTGGCGATGGCGATTTCGGGATTGCTTGGCCCGGACCCCGGCCCTGGCCCTGGCCCGGTGATGTCTGCGGCTGCCTTTGTCGGCTTAGGTCTCACGCGCGCCTTGCTGACCTATTACGCCGAAGCCTTGCTGTTTGTCGCGGCCACCAGGGCGGTGACGTCTGCAAGGGAAGAAATCGTCCGGCGCGAGATGCGGACAACCGACAGCGGAGCGGCGGGATCCATCGCAGCGCTGGCCACCGAGAAACTCGATGCCATCATACCCTACATCACCCGCTATGCGCCGGCGCGCGCGCGGGTGATGACCGTTCCGCTGGTCATCCTAGCCCTCAGCTTCTGGTTTTCATGGGCCGTCGGATTGGTGCTCCTCGTCTCCGGCCCGCTGATCCCGGTCTTCATGGCGCTGGTCGGAATGGCCGCGAAGGACGCGAGCCAGCGGCAGATGGCCGATATCGGCTCGCTCAACGATCTGCTGATCGAGCGCCTGTCCGCCCTTGTCGACATCAGGCTGCTGGATGCCGGACCGGCAGTGATTTCGGATTTCGCCCGGGGCGCCGACCAACTCAGGGCGAAGACCATACGTGTGCTCAGCATCGCGTTCTTGTCCTCAACGGTGCTCGAGCTCTTTGCGGCGATCGGCGTGGCCATGGTTGCGGTCTATGTCGGATTTGCCCTGCTCGGCGCGATCGAGTTCGGTGGCTATGCGGCCCCGCTCAGTCCGGCCGCCGGGATATTCCTCCTGCTGCTGGCGCCCGATTTCTATCAACCGCTGCGCGACCTGTCCGCCGCCTGGCATGACAAGGCGGCGGCACTGGCCGTCGCTGGTGAACTTGCCACATGGCGGACG